>JABFRZ010000337.1 GCA_013140785.1 Planctomycetota bacterium
CGCGCGTCAGCGTCGGCCCGGCGAACGCCACCCCCCTGGCCTCCGGCGGATCTTCCCAGGCGGAGCGCATGCGTGCCCTAGCCGGCGTCGAGGCCGTCGTAGGCGAGGCCGGCGCGCCGCGCGGCCGCGCGCGCAGTGTTGGCGAGCAGCATCGCGATCGTCATCGGCCCGATCCCACCCGGAACCGGCGTGATCGCCCCGGCCACGGGCAGGACCTCGTGGAAGTCCACGTCGCCGCACAGACGTCCGTCCTCGAGGCGGTTGATGCCCACGTCCAAGACGGTCGCGCCCGGCCGGACCCAGCTCGCGCGCACGAGCTTGGCGCGCCCGACGGCCGCGACCAAGATCTCGGCCTCGCGCGCGATGGCCGCGAGGTCGCGCGAGCGCGAGTGCGCCACGGTCACGGTCGCGTTGCGCGCCAGAAAGAGCGCCGCCAGCGGCTTGCCGACCAGCTGCGAGCGTCCGATCACGACCACGCGCTTGCCTTCGATGGCGATCCCGTTGCGGTCGAGCAGCTCGATGCAGCCGGCCGGCGTGCAGGGCACCAGCCCCTCCTCGCCGCGCCACAGCGCGGCCACGTTGCGCGCGGTCAGCCCGTCCACGTCCTTCGCGGGGTCGAGCCGCTCGAGCACGCTCTCGGGCACGAGCCCCTTCGGCAGCGGCAGCTGCACCAAGATGCCGTGCACCAGCAGGTCGCGATTGAGCTCGTCGATCAGGGCGAGCAGCTCGGCCTGGCTCGTGGACGCGGGCCGACGTAGCGTGCGCACCTCGAAGCCCGCCTCGGCCGCGGCGCGGTCCTTGTTGCGCACGTACACCTGGCTGGCCGCATCGTCCCCGACCAAGACGACCGCCAGACCCGGAACGACGCCGCGCGCGCGTAACGCGCGCACGCGCCCGGCCACCTCGGCGCGCACGGCCAGCGCGGCGGCCTTGCCGTCCAGGATGCGGCTCATGGTGCTCTCCATGCCGGAAGGACTCTAGCCGCTCACGAGGCCGGCGTCTGCCGCGCCGAGAGTCGCTCTCCTGGCGCGGGCACGGCCTGCCGCGCGCCGAGGCGCCACAGGAACGACCCGAGCACGATCAGGATCCCGATGCCGTAGTAGGTGTAGAGCGCGCGCAAGACGCCCTCGGTCTTGCCGTACGCGTGCAGCCCGACGCCCAGGTTGTTCACGTGCCACCACGAGAAGGCAACCACCAGCCCATTGAGCGAGGCCAGCGCGGCCAGGCCGTGCTCGCGCGCGTAGCCGCCCATGCGCGCGTGCAGGATGAGGAGCTCGGCGATGCAGATCAGGAGCGCCCCGTTCTCCTTCGGGTCCCAGCCCCAGAAGCGCCCCCACGAGTAATTGGCCCACACGCCGCCCAGGATCGTGCCCACGACCGAGAACAAGAGCCCGAAGCACACGACGCCGTAGGTCATGCGCGAAACCGTGCGGTAGAACTCCTTGTCGCCCTTCTTGAGGCCGGTCATCTTGCCGATCAGCCACAGGTTGCCGAGCACGGCCGCCAGCAGGCCCGCGGCGTAGCCGAGGGTGACCGTGGTGACGTGCGTGGCCAGCCAGAAGTTCGTGTCGAGCACGGCCACCAGCGAGGGCATCGTGTCGCCCGCCAGCGCGGCCTCCTTCAGCTCGTACTTCATCGCCAGGAACATGCCCGCCGCGCCCAGCACGGGCGTGAGCGCGAGCGCGATGCGCTGGCGCTGGATCCCCTCGGTGACGAGCAGCACGATGGCACAGCAGCCCGTGATGAACAGGATCGTCTCGTACAGGGTCGAGACCGGCGGACGATCGCGCAGGATGCAACGCACCGTCACGCCCGCCACGACCAGGAGCGTCCCGAGCACCGACAACGCCCATACGCCCTTCACCAGCCAGCGCGTGCGCGGCGCCAGCCACGAAGCGCACAACAGCACGAAGGCCGCCAGGAACGAGACCAGCGCGCGCGTGAAGAAGTCCCAGCGGTAGAAGCCGACTTCGAGCGGAATCTTGGCGTACTCGCCGCGCCGCTCCGCGATGCCGCTCACGGCCCCGTGCAGCTTCGCGAGCTCGGCCTCGAAGGCCGCGGGATCGTCCTTGGCACGCTCGAGCGCTTCCCAGCCGGTCAAGAGCTGCAGCGGCTCGGGCGCACCGGCATAGGCATCCTCGAACGCGCCGAGGGCGAAGCGCCATTCCTCTACCTCGAGCTTCGCGGGCGGGAACACGGCCAGCGCGCTCGAACGGCGACCAGCCGCATCGAGCTCGTCGTTGAGGGCCACCAAGGCCACGCGCTCGGCCTCACGCTCGGCGGCGCTCATGGCCTCGCCGCGCGCCTCGAGCTCGGCCATCAGCTTCGGCAGAAGCCCGAGAAAATGCGCCACGCCGGGCTTCGCCTCGGTTCCGAACACGGAGCGCAGGCCCTCGGAGGCGCCGGTCGGCAGCTCGGCGCGCGTGAAGTCGAGCGCGTGCGTCAGGTCCTCGAAGTCGCGCACGTTGAGCGCCAGGGCGTAGAGCTGCGTCTCCGTGCCGTTGCGCAGCTTCTCCTCCATGGCGTGGATGCGCCCGCCCTCCGCGAAGAGCTTCTCGCGCCCGGGCGCGAGCTCGTCGTAGGAGTAGCGGTCGCTCTTCTTGCGGCCCTCGACGCGCACGCCGATGGCCTCCAGCACGGCCGAATCGCGCACCAGGAAGGTGCGGTAGCTGCGCGCCAGCTCGGGGAAGAAGAAGCAGTCGAGCAGCCACGGCGTGGGCCCGAGCTTCTCGCCGTCCGGGGCTGTGAAGCGGCGCTTGGCGTTGAGGCGCAGCAGCCGGAACTGGGCGAAGGTGTCGAGCGGCTTGACGCGCCCGCCATCCTGCACGGGCATGCGCTCGAAGAGCTCGAGCGTGCGCGCGCTCCAGCGCTTGCCCCTGCCGCTCCCCTGGGCGTCGGCCAGCGGCGCCAGGAACGCGAGTGTGAGGAACAGCACCAGCCAGCGCGAGCGCGATACATTCATGCCGAGGTCTCCAGCTTGGCGCGCGCGGAGTCCTGCGCGCGCACGAACTTCAAGAGCTTGGGGACAAAGGCCAGCAGGAGCCCGATCCCGATCACGATGCACGAGTACAGCGGCCAGTGGTCGCTCGGGTTGCGCACGACCGAGAAGGTCGAGAAGAGGGCATCCTTCGGGCCGGCGTTCGAGGGACCCCAGGAGGACTGGAACAGCACCAAGCCGCCGTCCCGCAGCGGCTCGTTCATCTGGATGCGGACCTTCTGCTCGCGACCATCCTCGATCTTGAACACGTCGCTCTCGAACGAGCGCGCCATGCTCATGCCGGGGTGGTCCTCCTTGCGGAAGTCCTCGAGCCGGATGGTGAACGGCATCGGGTAGCGCGTGTGGCGCAGGCTAACCGCCCAGGTCTTGCCGCCGGACTCGAAGGTCGCCGGATGGCGCTCGACGCTCCAGAGGAGGTCCTCGTGCAGCGCGCCGGTCGCCCGGTCGCGCGCGCGCAGCGTGAGTCCGGCGAGGTTGCGCTCGGCTTCCTTGTCTTCGCTTCCCTGCTCGAGGGCGTACCCCGCCACCACCGGGCTCTCGGCCTCCCACATCGGCCCCTTCGGCATCGGCTGGCAGTTGCGCAGGAAGCCCGCGAGCTCGAGCTCGAACGGCAGCGTGGAGCTGGTGAAGCTGCGCCTCTTGCCCTCGGTCAGGTCGATCAGCTGCTCGTGCGGGATCAGGTGCTCCTCGACCGGCCCCTTCTGGCTCGCGTCCCACAGCGCGACCTCCCACAGGAAGTAGCTCTGGAACTCGTTCGAGGCCTCGCCCTCGTACAGCGTCAGGTGCCCGTCGTCGGAGTGGTTGAGCTTGACGAAGCCGGACGCGAGCATCAGCGCGATGCCGAGGTGCACCACCATCACGCCCACGGTGCGCTTCGACTTCTGGATGCGCACCATTCCGCCCACGAACAGGTTGAGCGCCAAGAGCCCCATGCACAGCAGCCCGCCCGGCAGCACCAGCGGCACGGGCGAGCTCTGCACCACGAACCACGACTCGAAATAGAGCTTCTGCGCCTCGTGGAGGCCGTGCTCGACCTGGTAGAGCGTTCCGAACCAGGTCAGCAGGAAGAGGTCGAGCAAGAGCAGGCACGCCAGGCCGAAGGAACCGAGCCCATTCAAGAGGCGGCGCACGAGCGTCACGGACCCTCCTCCAACGAGCTGACGAAGGCGCGGAAGTTCTCGCGCTCGGCGCGCACCACCGCCTCCGGGCCGGTCAGCTTCACGAACAGGCTGTCGCGCGCACGGATCACGGCCACGCCCAGCAGGCCCTGGCCCGCGCGCTCCACGCCGTCCATGCCCTTGAAGACGCCCGCGAGGTCGAGGAACGGCACGCGCTGGCCGAGCACCGGGATCTCCTCGAGCGCCGCGAAGGCCTCGTCGCTGAGACGCCCGCGCCCGACCTGGTCGCTCCAGCGATCGAGGTTGGCACGCAGGCCGCCCGCGTCGGCCAAGAGGCGCGTCACGTAGCACTCGGCGCCATCGCTCAGCGTGAAGCTGACCTCGCGCATCATGCGCGGCGGCTGCACCGTCCAGCCCACGGGCGTCTTCCAGGCGAGCCCGTTGACTTGCTCTACGGGAGCCGCGGGAGTAGCCGCCGGCGCCGCGGCCTCGCCATGGTCGTGCCCGTCGCCCTCCGCGTGCTCGTGTCCGTCCCCGCTCGGAGACTCCGCGCCGTGGGCCGCGGCCACGGCCAGCGAACTCGCGAAGGCGAGGAAGTGCTCGCGCTCGCGCTCGACTACCGCGCTCGGACCGGTGAACTTGAGGAACAGGCTGCCGCCCGGCTCCGAGACGACCAGGCCGAGCATCTGGAAGCCCGCGCGCGGCGCCTCGCCCATCCCAGTGAAGCTGCCCGCGGCCTCGACCAAGGTCCCCTGGCGCCCGAGCAGCGTGACCCTCGGCAACGCCGCGACCTCGTCCACCGAGAGCGGCGCGGCCCCGAATTGCGTGCGCCAGCGATTGACGTTGGCCTCGAGCCCGCCCGCGCTGCCGCCGAGGAAGCTCAGGTAGCACGCGGCTTCCGGATCGCCCGCCGGGAGCAGGTTGACCAAGCGATCGCTGGTCCGAGCCAGGACCTTCCAGCCCTCGGGCAGGTCGTAGTCCATGCCGATCAGGTCGTCCGAGCCCTGCTCGGGCGCGCGCATCGTGGGAACCTCGAAGCGCTCGCGCGGCGTCGCGCCAGGCAGCACCGGACTCGAAGGCCGACTGGCCGTGCGCTTGGCGGTGATCTCGGCCGTGGGACCCACCTCGCCGCAGGCCGTTGCGCCGGCGGAGAGGAACAGCGCCAGCAGCCGGCCTCGGACGTTCACGCTCATTGGTTTCTCGAGAGGACGAACTGGAACAGGCCCTCCATCGACCGGCTGGCGTCCGAAGGCGGAAGGGTGGCAAGGATTTCCAGGGCCGCATCGACCAGGGCCCGCGCGCGCGCCTCGGCCTCGGCCACGCCCGCCGAGACGTCACACACCGCGAACAGCGCCGCTCTCCGGTCGGAGACGTCCGGCTGCGTGTACGCGTCCCGGATCGCCGCGCGTGCCGTCTCGCCCGAGGCGCGGTAGGCGTGCAACACCGGCAGCGTGACCTTGCCGTCCTCGACGTCGGTGCCGACGGTCTTGCCGAGCTCCTCCTCGCGCGCGGTCAAGTCGAGACAGTCGTCGACGATCTGGAAGGCGAGTCCGAGACAGCGCCCGGCCTCGGCCATGCGCGCGCCGAGCTCCTGGTTGCCGCCCGGATAGCGCGCGCCCAGCTCGCAGGCCGCGGCGTAGAGGCTGGCCGTCTTCTGGCTCGCGATCTTCTCGTAGTCGGCTTGGCTCATCTCGAAGTCGAAGCGCCGCGTGGACTGCTCGATCTCGCCCACGCACAGTGTGCGCGTGGTGTCGGCCAGCAGTCGGCTGCACAAGCGGGAGGAGAGCTGGGTCGAGAGCGCGAAGGCGCGCGCGTACAAGAAATCGCCCAGCAGGACAGCGATCTGGTTGTCCCAGCGCTGGTTGACGCAGGCCACGCGCCGGCGCACCTCGGCCCCGTCGAGGATGTCGTCGTGGACCAGCGTCGCCAGGTGGATCAGCTCGACGATCGCGGCCACGGCGGCGTGCTCGTCGGTGGTGTTGCCGGTCGCCTCGCCGCTCAGGAGCACCAGCGCGCCACGCAGCTGCTTGCCTTGGAAGCGCGCCACGTGGTCGGTCATGTCGCTCACGGCCGGCGAGCTCTCCAGGATCTGCGCCGAGAGGATCGCGCGCATGCGCTCCATCTCCGGCGCGACCGGCAGGAGCAGCTCGGCCAGCACTGCCTTGGAGCCCTTCACGCCCAACGCCCCCCCTCGGCCTGGAAGTCCTCGGGGGTGTTCAGGTTGCGCGCAGAGGCCGGACCGAGCTCGGCCTCGGGCACCGTGACGACGCGCAGGGCGTCGGGCAAGCCGAGACGGTGAAAGGCAACCATGCGGCGCTCGCCGCGCGCCAGGGCGGCCTCGACCGCCGCGCGCGCGCGCACGTGGAC
>JABFRZ010000072.1 GCA_013140785.1 Planctomycetota bacterium
ACCGACAGCGTCACCTGCGTGTTCACCACCGGTTGTCGTGGCGGGGGCGATCAGATCTCGGACAACCCGGCCTTTCTGCCGGTGGACGGCGACTGGATCCTCGACGGGCCGCCCGTGGTCGAAGACTTCTTCCCCGAGGGCACCAGGATCGCCGGAACCACGCCGGTGGTTCTGGTCTTCAGCGAGTCGATCCAGGAGGAGACGATCGACGGCGCGCTCGAGATCGTGCCGTTGCTGGGCGGCGGTCAGCCGGGTCAGCCGGTCTCTGGGGTGCGCGCGCTGCTCGTCTCCGACGGGCGCGTGCTGCTGCTCCTGCCGCCGCCGCAGACTCCGCTCCTGGTGAGCGACTATCTCGTGCGCCTGTCCGAGCAGGCGCTCGTGCTCGACCTCACCGGGCAAGAGCTCGACGTGGACCCGGGCGCGAGCCTCGGCACCTTCACGGTCGAGGATTCCGCGCCCGCGGTGCCCGGCCTGGTCATGACCTTCCCGGGCGATGGGGCCACGAACCAGAGCGAGACTACGCAGCTCGTGGTGGTCTTCGACCGGCCGGTGCTCGCGTCCACGGTCACCGCCGCAGCCTTCGACGTGCGCGTGGCGGGAGCCAATCCCGCCAACGATCCGCCGGCGGCACCGGTCGCCTCCAACGAGACGCGCGTGTTCCTGTACCGGAGCGTGAACGCGAGTGGCCGACCCGTGCCGCTCGGGACGGATGTCGAGGTCGAGCTGCGCCTCTCGCCCGCGAGCGCTCCGATCTCGGAGCAGGGCGGCGACGAGCTCGCGCCCGAGACGATCACGTTCCAGACCCTGCCCTTCGAGCCGCCGCTCCGGGCCAGCCTGCTGTCCGACCCGTCCGACGCCATCGGGCTCAGGAACCTGACCAACGGCGATGCCGAGGAGCTCGAGGTCGAGGTCGAACTCGACGGCTTGCGGCCGAACGACTCCATCGACCTGTTCCTGTTCGGCGCGAAGAAGAGCACGGAAGCGAACCCGCCGCTCATTGCATTGCAGGCCCTATCGCTACGCCTGAGCGGCACGGCCCCGATCCTCTCCGTGATCTTCAAGCGCGAGGACATCCCGCTGCAGGTCTCGAGCGCGCCCGACGACGTGAACTTCAACGACGGCCCGGTGACCTTCGCCTTCCGCGCGCGGCGCGGCACGGTCGAGGCGCCCGTGCGCGTGCTCGACCTCGACCCGGACCCGGACACGATCCTCGACCCCGTGCTCGACACGAGCGTGCCCAAGGTCCTCAGCCTGTTGGGCTCCACCGGCACGAGCGCGTTCCGCGGCGAGATGCGCGGCCTCTCGCTGGCGGGCCTGGTCGCCGTGTCGGAGCGTCTGCGCAGCGTCGAGGTCTCGACCCCACTCGGCAACAACCCGCCGCTGGCGCCGGTGGTGGGCTCGGGCGCGGGCGCGGGCGGCGCCTTCTTGGCCGCGCCGGTTCCGATCGGGATCGTCGCGGGCGGCAGCACGACCTACTCCTTCGTGGCCCGCGACGCCGCCCACAACGCCGCGCCGGCCCTGACGGGCGCGAGCACGCAGCTCGGCGTGGTCGGACCCGCGCCGATCGTGCTCGGCCAGCCGATCGAGGTCGAGGTGTTCGACTCGCGCACGCTGGCGGCGCTCGACGGTGCGCTCGTCCTGGTTCACTCCGACGAGGGTGTGGCCTTCCCGTTCGTCCAATCCGGCACCACCGGGCTCGATGGCAAGGTCAGCGTGCCGACCGCGGGCGCGCCGTCGGCGGGCGCGATCGTGACCGTCGTGCTGGCCGGGTACGACCTCTTCACGCTGCGCGGCGCGCCGAGCGCGCGCCTCTCGATCCCGCTCGGCAGGAGCCGCGTGGCGCGGGCGGCCGCCGCCGGGGTGCTACGCACGAGCGACGTGGGCGCGAGCGCGTCCCTGCCGGACCTCGATCGGCGCTTCGATGATTCACGCCGCCGGGTCGAGCTGCCACGCGGCTTCGTCAGCCAGGTCTGCACAGGTCAGGGCACGCTGGCTTGTCCCTACGGGCCAGAGTCCATCCAGGATCAGAGGCTCGGCGCACGCTCGTTCTTCGCCGGCAGATTCCGGCAGGACAACGACGTCGCCTTCAGCGAGGTGCTGCTCCTGCAGGCCTTCGCGTTCTCCGTCCCGCTCGCCCCGGTCCTCTCGGGCGCAGTGCAGACGGCCGACCTGGAGGTCTCCGCCCTCCTCACGTCCTCGCCGACCGACGCTGTCCAGAAGCTGCCCGAGTTTACTTTTCAGGTGGACGCCGCGAGCGGGGTTGGTCTCCCCCTGGAGGACGACCCGGCCACGACCGGAGTCCCCTTCGCCACGGTCGAGGTACTCGTGCCCGGCCTGCCCGGCTCGATCGCCGTGGCGCAAGCCCTGTCCTACGGCCCAGACGGCGGCCCGTGGAAGATCCTGGGCGCCCTGCCCGGCGCCATCACCGCGGGCGGCTCGCTGGGCTTGGACGGCATCGTGGACACCGATCCCTTCGTGCGCGTCGATCTCGTAGACCAGGTGGGCAACTCGGCCGGGGTTCGGCCCCGGCTCTCCAGCATCGCGCCCGGAAATCCGGTGTTCCGGGCCCTGAACCCGCCCACCCAGCTCGCGCCCGCCTCGGGAGCTCAGAGCGGCGGGCAGGCTTTCACGCTCCTGCTGACGCACGTCATCGGCGACGCGCGTGGCGAGAACGGGAAGGGGATGTATCGCGTCGAGCTCGTGGACACGTCGGGGCGCGGCTGGACGCTGTGGCGCTTCGACCCGAGCGGCGCGGTCGCCGTGCCGATCCGGGTGGTGGACGTGGGAGACGCGGGCGCGGCTGGGCTGGCGGACGGCAACCTGCGCACTTTCGCCTCGGCCTTTGCCTGGGGTTCCCTCTCGCCAACGGCCTTCCTGTGGAGCGACGTCGAGCGTGAGTTCGAGCTCTTCGCGCGCGCGGCGGAGTTCACCTTCACCAAGCCCTGAGTCGGACCGGATTCGCGAAGCCGGTTCGCGCTCGCAGGGTGCGGTGCTCGGGCGCTAGAATCCCGCCCCTTCCGGAACTCCATGAAGCACTCCATGTTCGCGCGCTCCTCGGCTCGGATCCTCGCCGCCGCCCTCCTGTTCTCGGCCCTGGCCTGCCACTCCCCCGCGCGCGACGCCGACAAGGCGCCCGTGCGCGGCGCGCTCGAGCGTCTGAGCGAGCTGCAACCCGTGGACGTCGCCGTTGCGCCCGTTCGCGACCAGACGAATTCGCAGCGCGTTCCGCTCGAGGTCTTCCGCACGGCCTTCGTCGAGAGCCTGATCGAGCGCCGCTACAGTCCGCTCGCGCCGAGCTACATCGATGCGAACTGGGTCGAGGCCTCGTTCAAGGGCACGCCGGCGCCCGACTGCCTCCTGGTCGTGGCGGTGATGAACTGGGATCCGACGCACCTCTATTCGACTGGCAAGGTGGCCATCACGGCCGACATCGTGCTGTTCGAGGGCGGCGACACGACCGGCAAGGTGCTGTGGCAGCGCACCCTCGCCGAGGAGGTCGAGATGGGCGACGGGCGTGGCAAGCCGCCCGCGGCCGGGACGGACCTCGTTCCGAAGGCTGTGCGCCTGTTCACGCAGAAGGCCCTCCAGGCCCTGCCGATGCGCGACCCCGTCGCGGCGCGTCAGGCTGCCGCGGGCTCGGTTCGGTAGCGCCGGGCCGTCCTGGCAGGGGCGCGAGCCGCTCGCTAGACTGCCGCGCGCAAGGTCCGGACGTCCTCTGCACGCCGAAGCGTGCCGCGTCCGAGCCGCAGCGCGCTCCTGCAAAGGGAGTTCGGCGGCGCACCTCGAGCCCGGAGACCCTTCCGCTGGGTTCAGAGGCAAGTAGACCTCCGCAGGCGATTTCACCGACGAACGAATTCGATGCCGATCAACGCCGAGCGCAAGAAGGAACTCATCCAGGAGTTCGCGATCCAGAAGGGCGACAGCGGGTCGCCCGAGGTCCAGGTCGCGATCCTGAGCGAGCACATCCGCAATCTGACCGAGCACCTGAAGGCCCATCGCAAGGACTACACGTCCCGCCGCGGGCTGCTGATGATGGTGGGGCAGCGCAGCAAGCTGCTGGGCTACCTCCGCAAGCGGCACCCGCAGCGCTACCAGGGCGTGATCAGTCGCCTGGGCTTGCGCCGCTAAGGGGTGGACGTGCCCCGGCTCACCCGCGCCACGACAGCGCACGCGCTGCCTGCGCTCGTGCAGGCTCGGATCGCGACAGGGCGGCGGAATCGTGCGCGCGCGAGGCTGGCCCGTGGCCAACTCTCGCGCTGGAGCGCTCGGAGTGAGGGGGCTCGCTCACGAGCTGGATCGACGAATCACGAGGCGAACGACACAGACGTCTAGGAAGTTACGAGACACAGAAGTAGGCAAAGATGACGAATGCAAGACACGCCCGCGTCGAGTGCGAGCTCGCGGGCAAGACCCTGATCCTCGAGACTGGCCAGATCGCACGCCAGGCCCATGGCAGCGTGCTGGTCACCTGCGGCGAGACGCAGGTCTTCGCCGCCGCCAGCATGGGGCCGCAGAAAGAAGATCTCGACTTCTTCCCGCTCACGGTGGATTACCGCGAGACGACCGACGCCGCCGGCAAGATCCCGGGCGGCTTCTTCAAGCGCGAGGGACGTCCGACCACCAAGGAGATCCTGACCATGCGCCTGATCGATCGCTCGATCCGGCCGCTGTTCCCCGACGGGTTCAACCGCGAAGTCCAGGTGATGGCGCGCGTGTTCGGCTACGACGGCCAGAACCCGGCCGACATCCTGGCGATGATCGCGTCCTTCGCCGCCGTGCACGTCAGCAACTTGCCGTTCCACGGGGCGCTCGGCGCGATCCGCATCGGCAAGATCGACGGTCGCCTGACGGTGCTGCCGAGCGATCCCGCGCGAAGATCAGAGTCCGACCTGGACCTCGTGGTGGCCGGACACCGCGATGCGATCGTGATGGTCGAAGCCGCGGCGCGCGAGCTGCCCGAGGCCGAGGTGCTCGACGCGCTCGAGCTGGCGCACGCCGAGATCCAGAAGATCTGCGCCGCCCTGGACGAGCTGCGCGAGCAGGCCGGCAAGCCCAAGGAGGCTTTCACGCTCCCCGCCAGGGACGCCGCGCTCGACGCGCGCGTCGCGCCCTTCGGCTCCAAGCTGCGGGCCGCGCTCTCTACCCAGGGCAAGGAGGCGCGACACGACGCCGTCAAGGCGGTCGAGAAGGGCTGCCTCGAGGACTTGCTCGTCGGCGTACCCGAGGACGCGCGCTTCAAGCGCGAGAAGGCGGTCAAGAAGTCCTTCAGCGAGCTCGAAGCCAAGACCGAGCGCCTGATGATCGTGGACGGCCTGCGCGTGGATGGCCGCAAGCACGACGAGATCCGCGCGATCACGATCGTGCCCGACTTCATCCCGCGCCACCACGGCTCGGCGCTGTTCACGCGCGGCGAGACCCAGGCGCTCGTGTCCTGCACGCTCGGCACGCCAGACGACCAGCAGATCATCGACGGCATCGAGGAGGAGTACAAAAAGTCCTTCTACCTGCACTACAACTTCCCGCCCTACAGCGTGGGTGAAGTGCGGCGCCTGGGCGGTCCCGGCCGGCGCGAGATCGGGCACGGCATGCTGGCCGAGCGCGCGCTCGCCAACGTCCTGCCGCCGCGCGAGAAGTTCCCCTACACGATCCGGCTCGTGTCCGAGATCCTGGAGTCGAACGGTTCCTCGTCGATGGCCTCGGTGTGCGGCGGGTGTCTGGCCCTCATGCTGGCCGGCGTGCCGCTCGGGCAGCCGGTGGCCGGCATCGCGATGGGCCTCGTGACCGAGGGCGACCGCGTGGCGGTGCTCTCGGACATCGCTGGTTCCGAGGACCACAACGGCGACATGGACTTCAAGGTCGCGGGCTCGGGCATCGGCATCACCGCCTTGCAGATGGACATCAAGATCAGCGGCGTGACCCGGGCTCTGCTGGACCAGGCCCTGTCCCAGGCTCGCGCCGGACGCGTGCTGATCCTGCGCAAGATGCTCGCGGCAGTAGCCGGGCCGCGCGCCGAGGTCTCACGCTACGCGCCGGCCATGGAGATGATCCGCATCCCGAGCGATCGCATCGGGTACCTGATCGGGCCGGGCGGGAAGAACATCAAAGGCCTGCAGGAGACCTACAAGGTCAAGATCTCGATCATCTCCGACGATGGCGAGGTCTCGGTCTCGGGTCTCGACCGCCCCAAGGTCGAGCAGTGCCTCGACGTCATCCGCGCCATGACCGAGACGCCGCAGATCGGCGCGCGCTACAAGGGCACGGTCAAGAGCACCAAGGACTTCGGCGCCTTCGTTGAGATCCTCCCGGGCACGGAAGGGATGGTGCACATCTCCGAGCTGGCCGAGGGCTACGTGAACCGCGTCGAGGACGTGGTCAAGGTGGGCGACGAGATCGAGGTGGTCGTGATCCACGTGGACGACCGCGGCAAGATCAAGCTGTCGCACCGTCAGGCTCTGGCGAAGGCCTGAGCTGGGGGG
>JABFRZ010000016.1 GCA_013140785.1 Planctomycetota bacterium
CCCCGGTCCTCGGCGATGATCTCGAGCGTGCGCTGCGTCGCGTGGCCGCAGGCGTCGAGCGCGGTGACGGCGAGCGCGACCAACTTGCCGAGTGGGAGAGGGCCCGGGCTCACGACCTGGAGCCTGGGCGCGGGGTCGAGATCGTCCACGGCCAGGATGCTCTTCAGCGCGGCGATCACCGCCGGATCGTCGGCGGACAGACCTCCCGGCCCGGGGCTCTCCAAGCGCAGCACCGCCGGGGCCACGATCGAGGGCCCGCCGGTGTCGAGCAGGCACAGCGAGCGGAACAGGTTGGCGCGTCCGTGCCCGTAGTGGTTGTCGCGCCCCGGAGTGTCGGCGGCTGACCCGACCCCATCCTCCGCGCCCGCCTCGAGCCGCTGCTTGATCTCGTCGTGCGTGAGCGTCGGATCGACCGACAGCAGCACGGCGGCCATCCCGCTCACGATCGGCGTCGCCGCCGAGCAGCCGCTGAATGCCGTCCACCCGTCGGTGAGCGCGCGCAGCGTCGCCGGAACCCTCTCGCCCGGAGCGACGAGGTCGAGGCTGTTGCCCGTCCCCGAGAAAACGGCGCGCAGATCGCGGTCCGTCGTCGCGCCGACCGAGATCGTCAGGGGCGAGCGCCCCGGGTAGGACCTGTCCGCGTCGCCGATCCCGCCGTTGCCCGCGCACGCGACTAGCACGCAGCCCGCGTTGCGCGCGTACTCGAGCGCGCTCTCCAGAGCCGTGGTTTGCGGGTAGTTGATCAGGCTCATGTTGACCACGTGCGCGCCCGCGTCGGCCGCGAACACGAGCCCCTGGGTGAGGTCGAAGACCGTCCCGCCGTTGAACTGATTCAGGACTTTGACCGGCAGCAGCGCGCACGCGTGGTCCACGCCCGCCAGGCCGAAGGCGTTGTCGGCGTTGGCCGCGAGGATCCCGCTCACGAAGGTCCCGTGCCCCTGATCGTCGAAGGGATCCGCGTCCTCGTTGACGAAGTCGATCCCCGGCAGGACCCGGCCCGCGAACTCGGGATGAGCGGGCGTCAGGCCCGAGTCGAGCACGGCCACGGTCACGGCTGCGGAGCCGCGCGCGAGCGACCAGGCGCGCAGGGCCTCGATGTCGGCGCCGGCGCGGCCGCCCCCTTGGCCCCGGTTGTCGAGCGGCCACTGCACGCCGAAGTGGGTGTCGTTCGGGACGATCTCGCCGCCCTCGCCGCTCCCGTTCGCCTCGGCGAACGCGACCCCGGGCGTGGCCGAGAGGCGTGCGATCGCGGATGCCAAGCCCTGCGTGAGCGGCACTTCGACGAGCAATAGCCCGAGCGCGGGCAGCTCCTCGAGCACGCGCCAACCCCCGCGCTCGAGGCTCGCCTCCACGCCGGTCCGATCGACGGCGCGGGGGACCTGCACGATGACTTGCGCTCGTGTTTCCAGTCGGAGCTGGCCCGCGGCGGGCAGGGCCAGGACGAGGGCGGCGGAGAAGCGGGTCAGGTTGGACATTGCGGAACCTCCACAGTGCGGAGCCCTATCACGATTGCGAGCTTCGGGAACACGACTCGGCCCAAAAAAATGCGCCGGGATCGCAGCCCAAGGCGAGGATCCGTGGCCCAGGTCAGCGCGATGTCGCCGCGCGTCGTTCGGCCGCCCGCTCGAAGGCGAGCGCTTCCCCGCGCTTCCGCAGCACGACGCGATCTCCGAACAGCGGTTGCCAGGCTTCCGTGCGCAGGCGCTCCACGAGCTTCGCCGCCAGCGCCGCGCGCTTCTCGTCCTCGCCGTGCACCAGCGCCACGCGCGCCCCGGCCTTCACCAGCGGTGCGACCCACTCGACCAGCTCGCTCTGCCCCGCGTGGGCCGAGAAGCCGCCCAGCGTGACCACGCGTGCCTTCACCGCCACGGGCTCGCCGAAGATGCGTACTCTGCGCGCGCCTTCGACCAGCGCGCGCCCGAGCGTGCCGCGCGCCTGGAAGCCCACGATCACGACGTCGGTCGAGGCGCGCCACAGGTTGTGGCGCAGGTGGTGCAGGATGCGCCCGCCCTCGCACATGCCGCTCGAGGAGAGGATCACGATCCCGCGCCGGTCGTTGAGGCGCATGGATTCGTCGGGCGTGCGGCAGAACTCGAGCTGGCGCGGCTCGAGCGCCTGGCATGGTCCGCCCGCGCTCGTCTGCTGGAAGCACTCGGCGTAGCGGCGATAGAGCTCGGTCGCGCGCACGGCCATCGGGCTGTCGAGGAACACGGGTAGCTCGGGGATGCGACCGTCGCGCTCGAGCTGCCCGATGTAGTGCAGGATCTCCTGCGCGCGTCCGACCGCGAAGACGGGCACGATCACGTTGCCGCCGTCTTGCACGGCCTCGCGCAGCGCGCGCGCGAGCTCCTCGACGGTCGCATCGAGATCCTTGTGGTCGCGGTCGCCGTAGGTCGATTCGAGCAGCACGAGATCGGCTTCGCGCGGCGGCTCGGGTGGCAAGAGCAACGGCTCGTGCCGTCGTCCGAGGTCGCCCGAGAAGACGATCTTGCGCTCGACCGTCCCGCTCCGCACCCAGCACTCGACCGAGGCCGCGCCCAGGATGTGCCCGGCGCGCGCGAAGCGCAGGCGCAGGTCTTCGCCGAATTCCCAGGCGGCGTCGAATGGGTGCAGCACGAGCCGCTCGAGCGCGCGCTCGGCGTCGGCCACCTCGTACAAGGGCTCGAGCGGGCGCTGCCCGTGCCGCATCCGCCGGCGGTTCTCGGCCTTCGTGTCCTGCTCGTGGATGTGCGCCGAGTCGCGCAGCAAGACGCCCAGCAGCTCGCCGCTCGCCTCGGTCGCGTGGATCTTGCCGCGGAACCCCGCGCGCGTGAGCTTCGGCACGAGCCCCGAGTGGTCGATGTGCGCGTGCGTGAGCACGACTGCGTCGAGGTCCTTCACCCGAAACGGAAACGGCCGCGCGTTCTGCGTGCGCGAGTGCCGCTCGCCCTGGCACAGCCCGCAGTCGAACAGAACGCGCGCGTGCTCGCTCTCGAGCAGGTAGATCGAGCCCGTGACCTCGCCGGCTGCGCCCAGGAAGGTCAGGCGCGCGAGCTCGTCGGTCTCGAGCCTGCGGAAGCCGTGCACTAGCTGCATGCCCATGGCGGCGAGTGTAGCGCCGGGTGCTACTCGGCCGCTCAGTCCGCGGGCGGCCAAAGGCGCGTGAGCGCGCCGCTGGCGAGGTTCAGGCGGGAGAGTGCGCCGCTGTTCCAGTCCTTCACGATGAATGCGTCCGCGCCCACTCGGCGGCGCATCTGCATCGTCTCGGGGACAGCGAGGCGTCGGACCTCGGTGAGCTCCGGATCGATCACCAGCCACTCGCCGTGCTTCGTCCGCAGCAGGATCGGGCCGCTCGTGTCCGCGTCCACGTCGCGGAACGAGTCAGGGGCGCGCAGGCCGTTGCTGTTCGGGCGGACGTCCTGGCCGGCGATGCCGAGACAATCGAGCGCTCGCGCGAGCCCGCGCTCGGGGTCGAGCACGCGCAGCCCGCTGTCCGCGTTGGACAGCAGGATGCGGCCGTCTTGCAGCAGCACGAGCGGCTGCGCGTCCGCCCTCCAGCCGGTGGGCGTCAGCTCCTTCGAGTCCGGATCGAACCACGACCAACCGTAGGCGTCGCGGCGGATCAGCCAGCGTCCTGGACGAACCAGCGTCTCGCTGCGCGAGCGCGGAAGCTCGGCGAGCGGGTAGTCACGGGCTCGGAACGGATCGCGGATCACGAGCGGCTCGCCGGGACGTGGCTCGAGGAAGAACCCGAGGCCCTGCGGATACCAGTAGACGTCGCGCTTGCGCGGGTCCCAGGTGCGCGGCGAGCCATCGACGGCGTCGAACACGAGCGGAGTCGGCTGCTCGGCGACGCTCACCACGATGTCCCCGAGACTCGGCACGCCCCGCTCGTCCAGGCGCCAGGTCGTTTCGTGGGTGGCGTAGTGGCCGAGCGTTTCGAACGAGCCGTTGCGGAGGTCGATCCGCAGGAGGTACTGCGGCATGGCCTCCCCCTTCCACCGTCGACGGAAGTGCATGCCGTTCGCGAAGGCATGGTGCCCGTCTCGCGTGATGAGCTGCCCCACGAGGTGGAAGTCGTCGGCCAGCGGCTCGAAGACCTCGCGCTCGGCCAGCCGCAGCGACGACCAGCTCGCGCTGATCACGAGCACCGGAACGACGGGGGCGAGCCCGTACAGGGTCGAGCGGATCGTCCCGCCGCCGAAGCGCGCCGCACGTCCGAAGGCGAGCCAGGCTCCGAGCAGCGCTGCCGGCACGAGCAAGGCCAGCAGGAGTCCGAGCTCGCCCGCGCTCGGCTGGTAGCCACGCTCGATCACGAGCCAGAGCGGGAGCCCGACCACGCCGAGGATCATCGCCGCCGCCAGGAGCGCGAGTCCTCCGCGCAGCGCCCAGGCCGAGGCCGCGAAGGTCCACAGACCCCAGACGACGGCCACGAGGACGAGCACGAAGTAGCTCGGGTCGAAGCGCGTTGGCGCGATGGTGCGCGGACGCAGCAGGCCCACGAGCCAGCCCGAGCCGTAGCCGAGCGTCGTGGCGGCGACCGTCGTCAGCAGGAAGAAGGCGAGCTTCGCACGGAAGGCGCTGCCGAGTCCGGCAGGCAACCGTTCGAGCCAGCGCAGCCCTGGACCGCGGCGCTCGACGCCGAGCAGCTCGCCGCCGACCGCGACCAGGAGCACGACCGAAAACGCGAGGGCGGTCGCTGCATGGAACAGCGGATCGTTCACCATGCCGCGCGAGAGCGGCAGCGAGACCAGCCAGGTGCCGAAGGGCAGGAGGAGTGCCAAGGCCAGCAGGGCGAAGCGATGCTCGCGCCATTCACGCCACAGATGGAGCCTGAAGACGTTCACGCCGCGGCCTCCTGAGCGCGCTGGAGGAGTCCGAGCAGCTTGCTCGACACCCGCGTGCTCTCCTCGTCCGCCTGCAGCACTTCCGCGACGCTGCCCTGCGTCCGGATCCGACCGTCGGAGAGCACCAGCACGCGCTCGGCGACGCGCGCGGCGACGTCGAGGTCGTGGGTGACGAGCAGCGTGGCGATCTCGCGCTCGGCGGTCTCGGAGAGGAACCCGCCGAGCAGGTCGCGGCGCGCCAGAGGATCGAGGCCCGCGAAGCACTCGTCGAGCAGGAGCAAGCGCGGCGACTGGCCGAGCGCGGCGACAAGCAGCGCGCGCGCTGACTGGCCACGCGAGAGCTGCTTGAACTTGCGCTCGAGCGGGATATCCCAGGTTTGCGAGAGGCGCGCGACACGCTCCTTGTCCCAGGCCGGATACTGTGGCTCTAGGAAGCGGAAGAGCTCGCGCGGCGTCATCCAGGCTGGGTTGTCGGGTTGATCCGGCACGTACGCGACCTGCGTGCGCAGCGCGCGCCCGTCGCGGATGGGATCGAGGCCGAGCACGCGCAGCTCGCCGGCGTCCGCCTTCAGCAGCCCGAGCAGGAGCCTCAGCAGCGTGCTCTTGCCCTCGCCGTTCGCCCCGAGCAACACGCTCACGCCCTTTGCGGGCAGCGTGAAGCTCACGTCCTCCAGCACGCGCGTCTTGCCGAAACGCTTCGCCACGCGTTCCACCGTCACGATCGCACTCATGCACTTCTCCTCGACCAGGCCTCCTCCGTGAGGAGGCGTTGCACGTCTTCGTAGGTGTGGCCCGCGCGCAGCGCAGCCGCGAGCGCGCGGCGCAGGACCGCCAGCGTGGTGGCGCGGCGCACCTCGGCCGCGACCTCGGGCCCGCGCAGCGTGACGAACACGCCCACGCCGTTGATCGCCTCGCTCGCGCCCAGGCGCTCGAGCTCCTGGTAGGCGCGCGCGACGGTGTTGTGGTTCACCAGCGCCTCGGTCGCCATCGCGCGCACGCTCAGGAGCTGCGAGCCCGGCTCGAGCTGGCCGGTCGCGATCGCGTCCAACACGAGCTCGACCAGCTGCCGCGAGGGCGGCACGTCGGCGTCGGGATCGATGCTCCAGTCCACGCGCCGTACCATCGTCCTGGTACGGAGGCACGCTGGAGCGAGGGTGGCCGAATCAGCGCGCGCCCGCGATGAGTACGGTGTGGCAGCTCGACGGCACGTCATGGCGCTCGGGGCGCGCCAGGCCCGCCTCGACGAACATCTTTCCGTACTCGCTCGCGGTGTAGGCCTCGCCGCGCGGCGTGGTCGCGAGCATCACGAAGTCGAAGGCCGCCGACTGCGGCGGGGTCACGCGGTCGTCCGCGAGCGCGAACTCGAGCACGGCCACGCGTCCGCCCTGCGCGAGCCCGGCCCGGCAGCGCGCCAGGAGGTCCACGCAGCGTTCGCGCTCGAAGTGGTGCAGGAAGTTGGTCACGAGCACCGCGTCGAAACCCGCGCCAGGCAGCTGGGCAAGGTCCACGTCGAAGACGCTGCCGCCGAGGTAGTGAGCGCGCGCGCCGAGCCCGTGGCGCTCGGCGTTCTCGCGCGCTATCGCGAGCACGTTTGGCCAGTCCTGGAACACGATCACGCTCGCGATAGCGCGCGAGAAC
>JABFRZ010000331.1 GCA_013140785.1 Planctomycetota bacterium
ATCGAGGAGCGCGCGCAGCACGCCGACGACGGAGGCCGAGACTTCGCCAACGTGCTCTTGTTCGTGCCTCGGCACGTGGCCGACTTCTTGTTCTGGGGGACCAGCGTTGCCGTCGCCGTGCTCGAGCGCGCGAGCGAGATCCTGCGCCAGATTCGGCTGCACGCCACGCCCGACGTGCAGCGCCTCACGCTCGAGCTCGAGCCGGCCGAGCTCGGACGCCTGAGCATCCAGCTCGCGTTGCGCGCCGGCAAGCTCACCGCCATCGTGCGCGCCGAGAGCGCCGCGACGCTGGAGGCCCTCGAACAGCGCGAGAACGAGCTACGGAGCGTGCTCGCGGAGCGCGGCATCACGGCCGACTCCATGCGCTTCGAGCTGGGCTTCGGGCAACACTCGCGCGGCTACGCGCGCGCCCGCGCCGCAGCCGAGACTCCGCGCGAGCGCGCTTCCGTCGCGCCGCCGCACACCCTGGTCACCACACTGCCCCCAGCCGCGCCCTTGCGGCTCGACACCTACGCCTAGGACTCCCATGGCCATCTCCGGCATCAGCGCGACCGATTTCCTCTCCGGCACGACCCAGGCGGCGAACCAGAACATGGACAAGAGCGCGTTCATGAAGCTGCTCGTCTCGCAGCTCCAGAACCAGGACCCCATGTCGCCCGTCGCCAACGAGGACTTCGTGGCGCAGCTCGCCACGTTCTCGTCGCTCGAGCAGCTCGAGGGCCTGAACCAGAACGTGGTCGCGATGATCGCGCTCAACCAGTCGAACGCGCTGCTCTCGCAGCTCACGCAGTCGAGCGCGCTGATCGGCAAGGAAGTGACCTGGCAGGAACTCGACAGCGAGGCCACGCACACCGGCACGGTCGAGTCGGTCAAGATCGTGGACGGGCTCGCCGTGCTGCGCATCGACGGCCAGGACGTGCCGCTCGCGACCGTGACCGAGGTCCTCGGTCTCACGCAAGATCCCGCCTAGTCCCCGACCCGAGCCAACACCATGACCACTTCCTTCGTCGCCGCGCTCGGCGCGCTGCGCGCGCACCAGAGCTGGATCGACGTGATCGGCAACAACCTCGCCAACTCGAACACGCCGGGCTACAAGGGCTCGCGCGCCTTGTTCGCGGACCTGTTCTCGATCACGCAACGGCCGGGCACGCCGCCGACCGGCGGGATCGGCGGCACGAATCCGGTGCAGCAGGGCCTGGGCGTGCAGCTCGCGGCCGTGGACCGGCGCCTGAACCAGGGCGCGGCCAACAACACGGGGCGCACCTTCGACATGATGCTGCAAGGGCGCGGCCTGTTCGCGCTCAACGACGGCGTGCAGACGCTCTACAGCCGCGTGGGCGCGTTCGGGCTCGACGCCACGGGCAACATGGTCGATCTGCGCTCGGGCTTCCGCGTGCTCGACCAGAACGGTCAACCCTTCTCGATCGACACGCGTGGAGTCTTCCCGCCCAGCGCGACCACGCAGATCGGCTTCAGCGGAAACCTACCGCGCAGCGTGACCGGGCCGCTGGCCGAGGAGCTCACGAGCTCGTCGGCCTTCCACGAGGGCCGCGCGGCGGCCATGACCGGCACGGCCACGGGGCCGTACACGATCCCGGCCGGCGAGACGTGGCGCATGGAGCTCGTGCTCAACGGCGGCGCGCCGCAGCAGGTCGCGATCGCGAGCACGGTCGCCCCGCTCAGCGCCCAGGACATCGCCGACCAGATCAACGCCCAGAGCGAGGACGTCGTCGCCAGCGTCGGAACGGGCGGCGAGGTCGTGCTCACCAGCGAGCGCTCGGGCACGGCCTCGACCATCAAGGTGACGCCGGGCTCGGCCGGGCGCGATCTGAAGAGCCTGCTCGGCCTCTCGGACTTCATCCAGGGCACCGAGACGGTGGCGACGGCCGCCACGGACCTGAACGACCTCACGGTCAACCTCTCCGACTACGCCGCGGGCGACATCTTGCAGGTGGCCGGCACCGACGTGGACGGCACACCGGTGGTGGCCTCGTTCGTGTACGGCACCGACGGCGACACGCTCGGCGAGCTGGTGAGCTTCCTCGAGTCACGCTTCGGGCAGTCCACGGTCGCCTTCGACAGCGCCACGGGCGAGATCACGGTCAAGTCCGACGCGACCGGCGAGGCGGCGCTCTCGCTCGCGCTCACCGACGGCAGCGGTCAGGCCGGGCGTTCGTCCTGGTCCTCGAGCTTCTTCGCCGTGACCACCAACGGCACCGGGCCGGACAAGATCACGACCTCGGTCGAGGTCTTCGACAGCGCAGGTACCTCGCATTCGTTGAGCCACGTCTACGAGCGTCAGGAGGACGGCTCGTGGAACCTCTCGGTCAGCCTGCCGGCCAGCGAGGGCACGGTGATCGCGGGCACGGTGAACGGCATCACCTTCAACGACGACGGCTCGATCCTGACGCCGACCAGCGCCGAGATCGAGGTGCAGTTCGGCACGCTGGCCGCGCAGACGATCGACCTCGCGCTCGGCACCTCCGGCCAGTTCGACGGCCTGACGCAGTTCGGCAAGCCCGCCAGCGTCGTTTCGGACGAGCAGGACGGCTACGGCGCGGGCGAGCTCGCCAGCCTCGGGGTCGATCCCGACGGCACGATCCAGGGCTACTACACGAACGGCCAAACCCAGGAGGTCGGCAGCTTCGGCATCGCCACCTTCGTCAACGAATCCGGCCTGGAGGAGTTCGGCGACAGCTACTTCCGCCCGACCGCCAACTCAGGCGCGCGCGTGCTCGGCGCTGGCCAGATCGCGGGCGCGGGCGAGGTGGTCGCCGGCGCGCTCGAGGCCTCGAACGTCGATACGGCCGAGGAGTTCGTGCACCTCATCCAGGCCCAGCGCGGCTTCCAGGCCAACGCACGCGTCATCACCGTCCAGGACGAGCTCCTGGCGGAGGTTGTCAATGTGGTCTAGCAGCCCGTTGAAAAAGTCCCTGCTGCGGCTTCGCGCGCTGCGACGATGCGGCGTCGCGCTCGACGTCCTGTATCAAGCCAGGCCGTGCTCGGCGGCCACAAAGGCCGCCTGCGCCGTCTTTCTGTCGCGCTCCTTGCCTCGTCACAGCGCGCCTCGCCTCGCGACGGGACTTCTTCAACGGGCTGCCAGCAAGTCGTGGTCTAGTGACCGGTTCAGCGATCGGGCGCTTCGACCGATAGTGCAAGGAGCAGGTCCTCTGCGAGGTCTCGAGTTTCCATGACAGTGACTCGAATCCCTAGACGGTCGGCGGCTGCACACCGCCCTCCGGAGCCGTAACGAACGGCCTCAGCGATCAGCCTAGAGCTGATGGAGCGGCCCGGGCCTCACCCGGGTCGCTTCTTTTGTTGACGGATCAGCGCAGCTCGTCGCGCCAGAGCTCGGCGAGCTCCTGACGCCGGCGAATGACGCGCGTGCTCGCGCCGTTCACCAGCACCTCGGCCGCGAAGGGTTGGCCGTTGTAGTTCGAGGCCATGCTCGAGGCGTAGGCCCCGGCGTCGTGGAGGCAGACGAGGTCGTCGGGCGCGAGGCGCGGCAGAGCGCGCGGCTCGAGGCGCCCGTTCGCGTCCTGCGTGAAGACGTCGGCGGATTCGCACAGCGGGCCGGCGACGACTTGCGGGAAGAGCGGCGCGGCGCTCGCGCGGCCGAGCACGCTGATCTCGTGGTAGGCGCCGTACAAGAGCGGGCGCGGCAAGTTGTGGAAGCCGGCGTCCACGAGCACGTAGTCGAGCGCGCCCTGGCGCTTCGTGGCGCGTACCTCGGTGACGAGCACGCCCGCTTCGGCGACGAGGTAGCGGCCGGGCTCGATCTCGAGCGCGAGCTTCTTGTCGAGCTCGTGCTCCAGCTCGCGTTGCACCGCGCGCCAGGCGTCCGCGAGCGGCGCGAGGTCCAGGCGAGGTTCGCCGGGCCGGTAGGGGATCGGGAGGCCACCGCCGGCGGAGATCAGCGCGAGCGAGCGTCCGACGCGCGGAGCCAGCGCGTGCATCGAGCGCGCGGCCGCGATCAGGCCCTCGATGCGCGCGCCCGAGCCGATGTGGACGTGCAGGCCGGTCACTTCGAGCCCCGCCGCGCGCGCCCGAGACAGTGCCGAATCGAGCTCGGCGTGCCAGATGCCGTGCTTCGAGTGCTCGCCGCCGGTCGTCACGCCTGAGGAGTGGCCCGCGCCGAAGCCCGGGTTGACCCGCAGCGTGACCTCGCGCCCGACGCCTAGCGCACCGTACTGCTCGAGCATGTCCAGCGAGCCCAGATTGACGCGCATTCGCCGGCGCGCGAGACACTCGAGCGCGGCCCGATCGAACACGTCGGAGGTGAACACGATCTCGCCCGCCGTGAAGCCCGCCGCGAGCGCGCGCTCGACCTCGCCCGCGCTGACCGCGTCGATTGCGCAGCCCTCGGCGCGTACGAGTGCCAGCAGCGCCAGGTTCGAGTTCGCCTTCTGCGCGTAGCGCACCACGTCGAAGAGCGCGCGCAGCTCCGCGATCCGCGCGCGGATCGTCCCGGCGTCGTAGACGAAGAGCGGCGTCCCGTGCTCGCGCGCCAGCGCGATCAGGCGCTCTTCCGCGACGGGCAGGGGCTTCGGCGACATCCTGCCGCCGAAGATAGCGACGCGCGCGGGCGATGCACGCCCGCGCTGTCCCTCACAGGTCGATCGTGTTGACGATCCCGGCCTGCAGCGTGATCGGAATGCGCGCGAGCTCCTTGCCCTCGCGGTCGTGGAGCACGAGCGCGATGCCCGCGTCGCTCAGGCGCGCCACGGGCGATACCGATTCCGTCAGGGCGATCGAGGTGCCGATCATGCTCCCGCCCTCGGTGGGGATCCGGAGCTCGAGCGGCTTGCCGGCTGCGTCGAGCACGCCGAACTGGGTTGCCTCGGGGTAGCTCGTGCCGAGGCGCACGTGGAGCTGCACCGAGGCGGCCACGGTGACCTCGAGCGCGTCCGGGTCGATGCTCGCATCGAGCTCGAGGTCCGGATCGGCGATGCCCGAGCCATGGACGTGCAGCGTGACTCCCTTGCGCGGCACGTTGGCGAGCTCGAAGCTGCCGTCCGAGGCGGTGACCGTCCTCGCTCCGTAGGTGATGAAGCCGAAGTACTGGTCGCGCACCCCAACCATGCCTGCGTCGCGGTCGATGCTCACACGCATCCCCGCGAGCGGCGTTCCGGGGCGCGTCAGCACCCTTCCGCGCAGGCGCGGCCAGAATGCGTTCGCCGGGCGCTCCAGACGGACGTCGTGCGTGCCGGCCGCGAAGGGGCCGAAGTCGATGAGCAGCGCCGTCGCGGGATCGATCAGGCGCAGTCGGTAGTCGCGTTCCTCCAGCGCCGCGATCTCGAATTGCCCTTGTTCGTCGGTCTTCGAGCCGAGGCGCATGTCGGGAGCGCCCGCCAGGACCGTCTCGAGCAGCATCGCGTAGCCTTGCCCTTGCACGAAGGCGATGCCTGGGTCCTCCAGCCAGACCTCGTGGCCGGCGAGGGGTGCGCCGTTTTCGTTCACGACCACGCCCGCCAGCGACAGGGTCTCGCCGGCGAGATTGATGCGCACGAACGAGGGCCAGCGCACGCTGCCGTCCTCGTTCCTGTCGCCGAGCACGCGCTTCGGGAGCAGGCCGCGCGCGAGCGCGCACAGCTCGTGCTCCGTCTCGAGGCCTGCGAGCGAGAGCCTGAACGAGCCTTCGGGTCCGGTCTCGGTCGCGCGGTAGCCGAGCGTGACGGTCACGCCCGCGAGCGCCGTTCCGCCGGACTCGACGCGGCCCTCGAGCCAGCCGCCCTCGGGCTCCGCCAGCACGATCTCGAGTTCGTCGTCGTGCCACTCTTCGCGTGCGATCTCCTGCCTTTCGAACGGCTCGAGCCGGACGTGCAGGAGTGCGCCGCGTACGCTCGGCAGGCGCTCGAAGGCGAAGGCTCCATCCGCGTCGCTGGTGGTGCTCCAGCCGTTGCTGCGCGAACCTTCGAGGTCCAGGCCGGCGAGCTCCAAGCGCTCTCGCCGCGCGACGAATACGAGCTCGACACCCTCGCGCGGCGCGCCCGCCTCGTCGATCACGCGTCCGCCCAGCCGGAAGAGCGGCGCGACCACGAGGATCGGCTCCGCGTCGTGCGCGTTTGCGCCGAGCACGGTCTCCCAGCGCGGATCCTGCGACACGACGTACCCGCTGAAGGTCGCGGGTCGCGTGAACGTGAAGCGTCCGTCGGCTCCGCTGTGTGCGATGGGCTCGCGCGAGAGCGGCAGCTCTTCGTCCCACAGGATCGAGGAGGTGAGCTCGGTGCCGATGCGCACGCCGCGCGAGACCCGCAGGCCGAGCGCGACGCCCGCGACAGGCATGCCTTCGGTGTCCAGCACGCGCCCCGCGGTGGCCGCCAGCGCCTCGGGCGCAGGCGCGCTCACGTGCACGCTCGGGGACACGGGCGCGGCCTCGCGCTTCGGTTCGATGATCTGCGGCGCGTCCGGCGGCAACTGCGGAGCCTGCAGCTCGACGGTCGG
>JABFRZ010000379.1 GCA_013140785.1 Planctomycetota bacterium
AGTACAGCCAGCCGGTGCTCTCGTGCACGAGGATCTCCTCGGTCTGGCCGAGGCGCGCCGCCACGATGGGGAGGCCCATCGACATGTACTCGAACAGCTTCACCGGCGAGAAGTAGGGCGTGGCCGTGGGCTCGTACGGCACCAGCGCGAGGTCCACCGCCGCGAGCCAGTCCGGGACCTCGCCGTGGGGTACGGCGCCCGGAGCGTGCACGACGCGCTCCAGGCCAGAAGTCCGCACGCGCTCGCGCACGCGCTCGAGCTCGGGTCCATCGCCCAGCAAGAGCAGACGGAACGGCGCCGCGGCTCCGCCGAGCTGCAGGAGTGCCTCCACCAGTCGGATCACGCCGTGCCAGGGCTTCATCGCGCCCACGAAGCCGAGCACGGTCTCTGTCTCCCAGCCCAGGCGGCGGCGGACCTCGGACGGTCCCGTGCGCGGGCGGAAGAGCTCGCCGTCGGCCGCGTTCGGAACGACCGTGATCCGCGTGGGGTCCGCGCCGTGCTCGCGCGCATAGCTCTCCAGCCAGCGCGAGACGACCAAGAGCTCGTCGGCGCCGCCGAAGACTTGACGCTCGGCCTCCTCGGCGAGGTGCGGCAGGTCGAGGCCACGCTGCTCGCGTTGCTCCTCGACCAGCGGCGCGTTGACCTCGAGCAGCAGCGGAACGCCGAGCGCGCGCGCGAGCTGCACCCCGGCCGTGCCGAAGAGCGCGTAGCGTTCGTACAGGAAGTCGGGCCGGAACTCGGAGAGGAGCGGGAGCGCCTGGGCTTGCATGGCGAGCGAATAGAAGACGTTGCGCAGGTCCTTCGAGAGCCGGTTGTCGCGGCAGATCGCCTCGCGCTTCAGCTGCTCGTACAGGGCCGCGGGACCGGGCTCGAAGGGCAGCGAGACGACCCGGCACGCCGGCGCCTCGGCCGGGCCCTCGCCCGAGTCCGGCGTCAGCAGAACGAGCTCGTGCCCGCGCTGCGCGAGCGCCCCGACCATCTTGCGCACGTGCACCGAGGCGCCCTTGGTCCCGCGCACCGGAACGCCGAAATCCGTGGACAGGTAGGCGATCCTCATGGGGCCGGGGATTCTATCCATGCGCGCCGAACGCAAGACAGCGTTCCGCGCGGGCGCACCCGCGTCTAGAGCCCGCTCTCCCCCTAGTCGGTCCGAGCGCGACTCGGATCCGAGACGCCCAGAGACGCCCTCGCGCTCGAGTGCGAAGACGGGAGTAGGATCAGGTCGAGCTTTTCCTCCACGCACGGACATGTCCGAACCCTCTCTCGAGTGCACGGCGCGGATCCAGGCCCAGGCTCTGGAGCGAGGCACCTGGATCGTTGTGCTGAAAGCCGACCAGGTGCCGCACGTGGCGCTGCTCCAGCGCGGGGTCTGCTTCTCGCTCGAGCACGACGGCAACCACCGCTATCCGGCCCAGAAGCTGTGGCGCCTGATCGAGTCTCGGCAGATCCCGACCGTGCTGTGCCGGCTCACTGCGCAGGCCGAGGGTTCCGTCGCGGCCTTCTTCGAGGCCTTCGACCGACTCGAGGGCGACGCCAACTGCTTCCTGCCCGTGCGCGACCACTGTGCCTCGTGGTTCCCGGCCGCGGCTGCGTGCGACTTCGTCTTCCAGCTGATCCCCCTGCTCGACTCGGCGGGCAAGATCGAGCTGGCCGCGAGCGTGAACCTGCCGGGCGGGTCCGGCTCGCCCTATGTCTTCCCCCAGTACGACCAGACCGAGATCCGCGCGCGCATCGCCGCTGTACGCCGCTCCGTCGCCGGCGCCGGCGATTGACTTTTCCCTTGTAGCGCGCGCGCCCTGCCCAGCGGGAATCCCGCTGACCTAGCGCTGGCGTTTCGCTGCTAGACTCTCGGGTGTGCTGGAACGCAAGGCCCGCTTCCTGCGCGAGGCGCTGCTCTTCGTCGCGCTCCTCGGCGGACTGCTCCTGATCCGCAACGTGATCCTGCCCGCACTGGGCGTGCCCACATGAAGCGCGCCGAGCTGCCCTCCGGCGGAGGGCGCGCGAACTTCCCCGGAGACCCGAGCTCCGTAAGTCGCGCGCGTCCCGCGCGCCGCGCTTTCACGGCTTGACAGGATCGGGAGGCCTCTCGAAGATCCACGCGAGGCTTGGCGCACGGTTCCGCGGCATCCACTCCGAGGCATCCACGGTTCCGAGTCAGCGCGGTTTCGCTGCGCGACGGAGAGCCGTTCGGTTCTGCAGGCTACGACCGATCACCACGAAGGTACTCCAATGATGAACAGCACGAATCGCCGGCTCCAATTGGCGGTCACCCTATTGACGCTCCTCCACTTTGCGCCCAGCACCACGGCGCAAGATCCGCACTGGGACGCTTACAACGATCCGGTGCAATTCGAGAAGCTGTCGAGCGCGACGCAGAACCTGCTCATCGCGAAGTTCGGTCAGCCGCCGCGCTTCGACGAGAAGGGCAACCCCCTGCCCCCGATCCCCGCGGTCACCGCGCCTCCTCGTCCCGGCAAGGGTCTGAAGAGAGGCAGCTTGCAGCCGAGGCCCAGGGGTCCGCTCGATGTCCTCGGCAACGTCCTGGTCAACGATCCCAAGGCCGACCTGACGGCCCAGGACACGCAGAGCGAGACGGCCCTCGTGCTCGGCGCTGGATCCAACTTGATCGCAGGCTTCAACGACTCCGGGTCCTTCATCGGCGCGAACCACTTCACCGGCTGGGCCTACTCCTCGGATGGCGGCCAATCGTGGATCGACCCGGGCGTCTTGCCTGGCAGCGATGACGCCGGCGATCCGGTCCTCGCACGCGACAACACGACCGGCAGAACCTACTTCGCTTGCCTGTCCTTCGCCGGGGTCGGCATCAACATCTTCCGCTCGGACAACGACGGCGTGACCTGGATGCCGGCGGTCAACGGAGCGCCTGGATCCTCGGGCTTCCAGGACAAGGAGTGGATCGCGGTGGACAACTTCCCCGGCCCGGGGAACGGCAACGTCTATCACGTGTCGCGCGACTTCGGCTCGGGCAACGGGATCTTCTTCTACCGCTCCACCAATCAGGGCTCGACCTTTGGTCCGCTGGGAGGAATCCTGATCGCCTCGGGTTCGCCTTCCAACGTCCAGGGCGCCTACGTCGTGGTCGGAACCAACCACGACGTCTACGCCTTCTGGTACGACTCGAACTTCGCGCCGGCCCAGATCCGGATGCGGAAATCGATCGACCAGGGCCTGACGTTCGGCGCTCCGCTCACGGTGACCACGCTGACGAGCACGGCAGTGAACGGCAACCTGTCGCTCGTCGCGGGCTTCCGCTCCAATTCGTTCGCGCAGGTGGTCGTCAACCCGGTCAGCGGCAACCTCTACGCGGCCTACAACAACCCCGCCGCCCCTAGCGGGGGCGACCGCGGCAACATCTTCCTGCGCCAATCCACGGACGGCGGCGCGAACTGGAGCGCACCGATTCTGATCAACGACGACGGCACGGCGCGCGCCCAATACTTCCCCGCGCTCGCCTGCCGCCCCGACGGGACCGGACTCGCAGTCTGCTGGTACGACAACCGCAGCCACGCGGCCGACATCAACATGGAGCGTTGGGGCGTGACCGCCACGATCTCGGGCAGCACCCTCACCTTCGGCCCGAACTTCCGCATCACCGCGCAGTTCCCGCCCGTGTTCGGCGTGGACCCGGTCGTGAACTCCGTCTACATGGGCGACTACGACATGATGGCCGCCGACAACACCTCCTACTACACGACCTGGGGCGACAACCGCGACGACAGTCTGGCGGTTCCGAGCCGCAAGAACGCCAACGTGCGCTTCACCAGCTTCGGACAGTCCGGGCCGGGTGCGTTCCTCGACCTCGATTCTGTCGTCGTCACCGGCGGCAACGGCAACGGACGCATCGAATTCAACGAGTGCAACGAGCTGGTCGTGACGCTGCGGAACAACGGCGCCGAGGCGGCCAACTCCATCGCGTCGATCCTGTCCACGCTGACCCCGGGCGTGACGATCGTCGATCCCGCACAGGCCTACCCAGATCTGCCCGCGGGCGAGGCCGGTTCCGCGACGTTCGAGGTGTCCACGTCACCTGCGTTCGCATGCGGAGCCACGATCCACTTCACGCTCTCTGTGAGCCATTCGGGCGGACCCCAGGTGCTCGAATTCGATCTCACTACGGGCGGCGCGGAGTACGTCATCACGGCGGGGGTGGATTCCATCGTCGCGGGCGTCACGGACATCGGGAACCACGGCGACGACGTCACCACGACCATCGCGCTGCCCTTCCCGGTCACGTTCTACAACGCGAGCTTTTCGAGCGCGACCTTCAGCTCGAACGGGAACGTCCAGTTCACGGGCGCGAGCGCGTCGTTCAGCAACGTCTGTTTCCCCACCACGTTCCTGAGCAACGTCATCGCCCCGCAATGGGACGACCTGCGCACGGACGCCGCGGGTTCGGGCATCTTCATCCGGACCACCGGCGTGACCCCGAACCGAGTGTTCCACGCCGAGTGGCGGACGACCTATTTCTCCTTCCCGGGCACGGCGAACTTCGAGCTGCGCCTGCACGAGGGCTCCAGCAGCTTCGAGATCGTGTACGGAGTCGTCACGCAGAACTCGGCCGGCGCGACCATCGGCTGCCAGAAGGACACCGGCTCCAGCTTCACGTCGCACTCCTGCGACACGGCGGGCAGCGTCTCGTTCGGAACGATGCTCTCCTTCGCCCTGCCTGGCTGCCCGGACGGCGGTGGCGAGTGCATCACGTGCGAGATCGTGTGCCCCGGAGACATCCTCCAGGACAGCGATCCCGACCAGTGCGGCGCCATCGTCGATTACCCGACCCCGACGACGACGGCCGGCTGTGGCATCGTGACTTGCACGCCGCCCTCCGGCTCGTTCTTCCCGCTCGGCACGACGACGGTCTTCTGCTCGACGGAAGCGGGACCGACCTGCTCTTTCGACGTCACCGTGGATGAGGGCCAGGTCTGCGTCGTGCTCGACTTCCAGAGCGAGGACGACTTCGCCACGGCGCTCTTCAACGGGCAGACGATCTCCACGCCGCCCGAGTTCGGGAACCTCGTGGCGATCGGGAGCTCCGGCCCGAACGCGGGCGCGGCCATCTTCGACTCGACCCCCGGTGGGCCGAACGATCCGAGTCAGGACCGCGACCTGCTCGTGGGCAGCGGCCTCGTCTTGATGCTGCAGACGACCGACAACACGACCCAGACCGTGCCCGGCACCTTCGATCGCCCGAACGACGAGGAGGACGGCGGCACATTGAGTTTCTCCTTCGCGACGCCCGCGCTGCTCCAGAGCCTCGACCTCATCGACATCGACACCGGTGCGGACGAGTCCAGCAGCGTGATCCTCACCGACGCCCTCGGGCGCACGCGCATCTACTCGATCCCGGCTGGATGGACCGGGGACCTGCTCCTCGGACAGCCGGGGATCCTGACGCTCGACCTGACCACGCTCGCCACGCAGCCCGGATTCGCCTCGACTGCCACGGCCTCGCAAGATCCGAGCTTCGATGCCGAGCACGTCATGACGCTCGAGGTCCACCTCGGCAGCTCCGGCGCAGTCGACAACCTCGCCTGGTGCCGATCCGGTTGTTGACGCCGCGCACGGAGCGTGGCCAACGTGGACGTGGGCGCGGACGCTCGAGAGTCCGCGCCCACCGGGTTGAGCGCGCTCGCCGCGGTCAGCAGTCGGCCGACGGGCCGGAAGCGCATTCCAGTGCTCCCGCGCCAGAGCCGCGCCTGGGGGACTTCACATGACGCCCGCGGGAGTCGAGGATGGCAGCATGCTCACACGCTTCTTGGCCATGCAGTCCGACTTCGCGTACGCGTGCTTGCGCGTCGTCTCCGGGCTCCTGTTTGCCGTGCACGGGATGCAGAAGGTCCTCGGCGTGCTTCCCATTCCAGAGATGCCGACGCTGCCCGCGTTCGGATCGCAGATGTGGTTCGGCGGAGTGATCGAGCTCGTCACCGGCCTCGCCATCACCTTCGGCGTGTTCACGTCATGGGCCGCGTTCCTGGCGAGCGGCACAATGGCGGTCGCGTACATCCAGTTCCATTGGCAGTTCCGCTTCGACCAGAACTTTTTCCCCGCGATCAATCACGGCGAACCGGCGCTGCTCTACGCTTTTCTCTTCCTGTTCATCGCCTGCCGCGGCGCGGCTGGCGCGAGCGGGCGCAAGCCAGGTTGATCTTCTATCGCCGAACCGCTTGCGCGACGGCGACCCGTTTGGAGGCGGAGCGCACGGGGGACAGGCGGCCCGACTCTACAAGGCTCGCGTCCCAGGTCGCCAGCGCACCGCCGAGCGTGACGTGGACTTAGGGTCCGCTCAAGAATAACTTCACAGTTTCGCCGGCCCTCGCCGCCGCTGGCTGCGTTGCGCCTCCTCGGAAACCATGCAGGTTGCCTTCCATGAGAAGGCCCTCTGCAGTCAAGGGGGGGTGTCG
>JABFRZ010000079.1 GCA_013140785.1 Planctomycetota bacterium
GCGCATCCCGACGCCCTCGGGATTGAAGAGCGCGCTGCGGGCAAAGAGGCCCGCGAGGCCGACGGCATTGCAGAACGTGCTCCACAGGGTCGCGCGTCCCCAGGCGAACCCCGGATCCGGGCTTCCGTCCGGGTGCACGGTTCGTCCGCCGTGGATGCCGGGCGCAGGCCTCTCGCGCGCGAACGCGACGAGCTCCTGGATCGCGCCGCTCTGTAGCTCCGTGTCGGGATTCAGGAGCAGCAGGAACTCCCCGCGTGCGGCGCGGGCGAGTCGGTTGATGCCGCGGGCAAAGCCCAGGTTCTCGCGCTGGACATCGAGGTGGAGCCCCGGGAAGCCGGCGCGGATGGCGGCGGCCGAGCCGTCTCCCGAGGCGTTGTCGAGCACCAGCACCTCGTACTCGAGGCCGCGCGTCTCGCGCTCGACGGACTGCAAGCACGCGAGGGTTTTCTCGCGCGTGTTGTAGTTCACGATGAGGACCGAGAGGTCCATGGAGACCAAAGGGAGCCCTCCGCAGGCCCCCGGCGGACACAGATTCTGCCGCTGTTTCTGCAGGAAGGCAAGGTCCCGCGAACGCTGATGGTGAACCAGTCGAGCGCGTGACGTGCTTGGGCGTCGGAGTGGAGTCACGGATGATCGTATTCCACGACCATTAGCCGGCGAGTCGCCGGCGCGTCGATCCAGCGCGCGGAGCCATCCGGCCAGACGACGTTCAGTCCTAGCGTCTGCGCCGTCTCTCCGAGCCCGAAGTAGAGGCGCGTGTGTCCTTGGGAGCGCATGGAACCATCGAACTGTCCGACTTCGGCCACAGTGGATCCGTGTGCCGAGCGCAGCTCCACCCGGGCGCCGATGGCTGCTCGGTTCCCGCGCGGGCCGACGAGCTCGACCTGAATCCACTCGTTCGACGTTGGATGCATGTTCCGATAGAGCAGGACGCGCCAGGCGCGCGGGGGAAACCGCTCAGGGCCGCCAAGCATGTCGCGGAGCCGGTGCAATGCGTCCGCCGACCAATCGGGAACGGCCACGACGAAGTCGCGCAGGCCATCGCCGTCGAAGTCGAACCAGGAGCTGATCGCGTCGATCCCCGACCGACGCTGGGCGAGCAAGGACGTCTCGGCGAAGGAGCCGAGCGCTTGCTGGCGGTAGAGTCCTTGCGGGAGCAGATGGATGTCCAGGAGTCCGTCGTTGTCGTAGTCGACCCAGTTCGCTGCGAAGCTCGTCCCCGGTAGGCCCAGCGCGCTCGGATCCTGGGCGAGGAAATGCTCGCCATCTCCGGTGAAGACCCGACTCCCGCCCATGGACGCGAGGTAGACGTCCAGGTCTCCATCCAGATCGAAATCGGCGGCCGTCAGTTGCTGTGCTTCGCCGGGGTGCGACACCAGGACCTCTTCTCGAAACGCGCCGCGCTCGTTGCGGAAGAGGGAGACCGACGAACGACTTGCCCAGAAGAGGTCCATGTCTCCGTCCTGACCCGCGTCGAGCCAGTGAGCGAAACCCAGCCCGCGAATGTCCAGACCGCAAACGGCCGCGCGCTCGTGGAACCGTCCGCGAGGTCCCTGTACGAAGAGCTGGTTGGGTGCATCGGCATTGGGTGGTTCATTCCTGCCGCACACGATGAACAGATCGAGGAGCCCATCGCCCGTCGCATCGACCCAGCGCACCGAGCGCGCGGGGCAGCCGAGCTTCTCGAAACCAGCCTCCTCGATCCGATCCACGAAACGCCCCTCCTCGAAGACGAAGAACTCGTCGCGTGCATCGGGCTCCAGCTCCTGGAGCCGGCCAATCCCTCCTCCGCGGGCGACGAACACGTCTTGATCTCCATCTCCGTCGAAATCGGCCCACGCCATTCCATGTCGATCCTGCGTGGGCAGCCGGAAGGCGTGCTTTCTCGGGCTGACACACCCGGGACCAACGAACACGGAGGTCAGCGAAACGGCTTCATCGAGCTCGAAACGGGGGGAGAAGTCGTACTCGTCCGCGGCGATCTCGACGCTGCCGCTTCCAGGCAGGACGAAGCGCAGGCTGGAGCCGCCCGTGGTGGAAACCGTGGCATTCCCGCGCGTCGCGACCTTCAGCGCTCGCGGGAGCTCGATCCGTCCCGCGGCCGCGAATCCGCCCGAGGCCCGGACGATCAGCTTCTCTTCCCGCCAGTGGACAAAGAGGCCGGCGCGCTCGTACATGGGCTGCTCGTAGCCGGCTTCGACTCCCGGGAAGTCTGCGCTCTGGGACAACCCCAGGTCGACGAGGCGCTCTTCGAACGTGCCGTCGTCACGTGCGAGCAACAACAGCTGTCGATTGCTGTGGTTCACGGTGAACACGTCCAGCCGCGCATCGCCGTCGACGTCGGTGACCCCCAGGTCGAAGACCTGATACGTCCGGCCAAGCTCCCTCGGAGCGAACGCCGCGCTCGTCACGAACGGATGGACCCCTCGATCACGTTTCCAGAAGACCGCGACGAGTCCCACGAGGCCCGCGAGGAGCGCGGCCACGAGCCCGAGCGTGAGGAGCCTCCTGGTGAAGCGCGAGACCATGTGAGGAGGAAGCGAGCGAGGGCGCTCGAGCTCAGGTCTCCCCTTCGGAACGCCAGTCGGCCTCCGACGTGAAGTACGGCAGGTCCACACCTTCCACGATCCGCCGGACCTCTCCGATCTGTCCGGGAGTCATCGTCCGCCGCCATGCGTCGCGCTGCAGAGCACTCACGCGCCTCGTCGAGGAGGCGCCCTCCGACGATTCGCTGGTGGCCTTCTTCACCCAGGACTCGACCTCTGGTGTCCAGCTCAACCCCAGCGCTGCGTAGAGCGATCGGAAGGAGCCCAGAGGGTCGTCGCAGATGTCCTCGTAATGGACGAGCCGCCAGTCGCCGTGACGCACATGCGCCTCGGCGACGATCACGCTCTTGGCCGACCAGATGGCGGCGGAGACCTCCAGCGGAGTGCGAGCCGAGCGGAGATGCTCCCGATAGCGCCCGAGGTGGTTCTCCTTCCTGCGATCGTCCTCGAGCAAGTGCGTGAGACGAGCGTGCTCCGTCCGATCCATGGCGGCATTCCCCACGGACAGCGCGCAGGCACACGGGTGCCGCACGACCAACAGGACCTCGGGCTTCCAGCGGAGCGCGACCCATTCGACCGATGGGAACGTGGCGACCTCCTTGACGACGACGCGATACGGCCCGCTCCAGCGCCGCGCGAGCGCGCGAAACGGCGCAGGGTCGTGCTCCTCGACGAGCCCTCGAAAAGACCGACCGAGCCGAGATTCGAAAAAAGTGTCTCGCCCCCCGGGGGGGACGTAGCGAGCCCATACGGTGTCGTCGGAGTGCTCCGTCGTCGGCAGATTGCAGGGCTCTCGGTAGTAGACGACTCCCGGGGCCTTGCCCAATGTCTCCCCGATCCAGGACGTGCCCGAGCGCCCGTTTCCGGTCACGAAGATCGGACGACCGGACGGGGCACGACACCGAATGGCGAGGTTGACGACGGGCAGCGCCGCGGCCCAGGCGCGCCTCAGGCCTCCATGGAAGAGTCTCTGCGCGAGGCGCGGGTCTTCCGTGGAGTCCGTGCTTTCCCCCGAATCACTCATGAGGTGCTTCTAGCGCGCGATGATCGAGCGATCGAGGTGTCCGTTCAGCAGGCGACGAGGATACCTGCGTAGACGAGGACCGCACAGCCTCACACCGACCGTTGCACGAGCTCGGCGACGGCCGAGCGAATCCGCCCCGCCGCGACGGGCCACGAGTAGTTCTGCTCCACGAGATCCAGGGCGCGACGCGTCAGGCCCGCGGCTGCGACCGGGTCGGAGAGGAGCTTGAGGACGGTCTCGGGGAACTCGTCGATCGCGCGCAGATGAAGGTGCACTCCGTCGATCGCGCCAAGTCCTTCGGCTCCCTTCGGCGTGCTCACGACGGGCCGGAGAGCTGCGAAGGCCTCCAGGATCTTCAGCCTCGTTCCTCCCCCGTGCGTGAGCGGAACCGCAATCACGCTCGCTTCCGCGAGGTACGGGCGGACGTCCGGAACCGCCCCGGTCACGCGCACGCCGCGTCGTTTTCGCGCCTCTTCCAGCATCCACGGCGCCGGGTCGCGCCCCACGAGGAGCAAGGACACGTCACGGCGCTCTCGCTCGAGAGCGGGAAGGATCTCGTGGACGAGGACCCGCGCGGCCATCTCGTTGGGTCCATAGGAGAAGGCGCCCACGAAGACGATCACCGGCCCCCTTCCGCCGGCATCGGAGGCCGGCGCGATGGATCCATCGCGCACAGGGCCGTAGTAGTCCGTGTCCACCGTGTTCGGAATCACCCGCACGCTGTGGGGCCTGCCCGCGTCGCCCCCGAGCTGCCGGGCATCGGTCTCGCTGCAGCACCAGGTCTGATCGACTCGCGACACGAGGTCCCGCTCGAGTGCGACGACCTGATGCGTGAGTCGCTTGGTCCGAAAGCGGTCGATGAGCCCCGCGGCGGTGGGCGCGATCTCACGGCGCAGCCGACTCTCGACGTTGTGGGCATCGAATACCGTGAGGCACTCCAGCTCTCGAGTCAGCGTGCAGTACGGATGGAACCAGAGCTCCTCGAGTACGGCGAGCTCGCTGTGGCCCGTTCGCGCCATCTTCGTCACGGCCTCGATGATCTCATCGCGCCACAGGGCCATGGCCCACGGGTGGGCGCGAGGGCGGACCCACCAGGACCTTCGCAGGAGCCCGGGGAGGCCGCGTCTGGAGGGGAGCCTCGAGAGATCGAAGTGCACCCAGCGCCGGACCGGCGGGGGAGGAGGGCCCCCATCTCCGGGTCCGACGGACACGACGTCGACTGGTCCGAGCTCCGCCAGAGCGCGAATGTTCTGCCAGTTTCGGAGAGCGGCGCCACCCAGAGGAGGATGGAGCCGGTGCCAGGTCAGCACGAGAGAGGCGATGGAACCCATGCACTCTTCGGCGCGCTCCGCCGCCCGTGTTTCATGGAACGATCAGGCCTGCTCATCCCCGCGTTCTCCTGGAGGTTCGGATCCCCATGCTTTGAAAGGCGCGCTCGAGCAGCGACCGATCGATCTCGTCGAGGCAGCCCGCGAACAGGACACCCAGGTAGACGGCCACCGCGCAGCACGTCACGACGCCGAGCGTCCACCAGGAATCGACGGCGATGAAACGAGCCATCACGAGGCTGCTGGTGAGACCCGCACCGAATGGGAGCAAGCCGCGAGCGAGCGTCTGCTTCGCGAACGCGCTCCATCGTCCTCCGACGAGTCGGAGTCCCATGGGCCAGATCATCAGGACGTGCAGCACGGCATAGGTGAGCCCGATCGCGAAGGCTGCGGCCACGGCTCCCCCGCCGCGGATCGCGACGGCGTAGTAGATCGCGGCTACCGTCACGAGTTGCAGGAGGAGGGAATAGGTGTGGAAAGCACCGATCCTCCCGATCGCGTGTGCCGCACGATAGTACATGGCGCTCGCGAACTGGAACGGATAGCTCGCGAGGAATGCGACCATGACCAGCCCGGCCCGGGCGTATTCGTCTCCGGCATAGAGCCGGTACAAGGGCTGGGCGAAGACGAGTAGGGGAGCGATGGGCAGGAGAACCAGCCAGAGGTAGTAACGACCGCCGCGATAATAGAGCAGGTCGACCGCGCTCTTCCCTTCGCGCGCATACAGGCCGATCAGGGCCGGTTGAGAGGGCCCCTCGATCGCCTGCAACAGGTTGCGGATCTGTGTCTCCGGCAAGCGTCCCGCATGGAACATCGCCACGTCCAGCGGGGAGGCGAAGCGGTTCAAGAGCAGGATCGGCGCCGTTCCCGAAAGGAGCTGCCTGAGCACGAAGACCGACGTCCACGCGCCGAAGGAAAGGACATCTTTCATGGTGGTCCAGGAGACCAGGCTGCGGTCGAAGCGCGCCGTCGCGAGCACGCGCCTGGTCAAGACGATCTGGACGGCGCGGTTGACGAGGGTCGCGGCGGTCGATGCCACCACGAGCCACATCACCCGCGTTCCGGCCGCGAACATCAGCATCAGCAGGAGAGCGATCCGGAGGACCTCGCACCCGAGCCCGACGATGTTGTCGGCGACGAAGCGTTCCCGCACGTAGAGGCCCTGCGAGATCGGGGTGGTCGCCGCCATCAGGCAGATCGTCGCGACGGTCAAGATCAACATGACCCGCGCTTGCCCCACATAGGTTGGCTCCACCTCGAGCACCGCATCGATGTTCCACGCCGTCAGTACCCCTGCTACCCCGAGAACCAGCGACGCGGGGATCAGGACGACCAGCATGGAGGAGACGATGCGTGTCACGCCGTGCGGGTCGCCGCGATGGTGGGCCTCGACCAGATGACGAGAGACGCCCCCGACGAAGATCGCCACGAATAGGTCGCCGAAGACCACGAGCGACATCACCAGCGGGAACAGGCTGTATTCCTCCGGGTCGATCCGCCTCAGGAGGTGCTGATTCACCCAGACCAGCACGGTCACGGAGAGGAGGCGCATCGCCAGCGAGCTGAGCGCATTGATGCCGAAGCGCTTGATCCAGCCGTCGGAAGAGGGTTGCACAGTTCGTCAACCGATCGAGCTCTCGGGGAAGAGCTCCTGCAACCCGACGGCCGGCGCTTCCTCCAGGTCGAGCCGGAGGAACAGCTCGAACCAGATCTGCAACACGAGAATCGAATAGAGCACGCGCCAGTTCGCGCGCATCGACTCGCGCGAACGCACCAGCCCGCTCAGCCATGGCCCGGGCAGGTATTCGGCTGCGAAGGATCCACGCGCGGCCAGGATCCTGGGCAAGCATTCGCCCAGGCCGGAATCCAGCCACTCGACCACTGCGTTCGGGAAACCGACCTTCTTTCGCCGCAGCACCTCGGGCGGCAGCTCGCCGGCGAGCGCGCGCAGCAAGGCCTTCGGTGTCCGACCGCTCCCGAAACGCACTCCGGCGCCGAGTTTGTACGGGCCGTGGATCCGCAGCGCCGCCTCGCAGAGACGATGGTCGAGGTACGGCACTCGTCCCTCGATGGAAGCGCTCATGGTGGAACGGTCGAGCACGGGCAGGAGCTGATCGGGAAGGTACGTGACCGTGTCGGCGTAGAGCTGCTGATCGAGCGGATGGACGCTTCCGTTCGACGCGAACGCCGCGCGCAGGGACTCATGGGGGTCCTGGCTCCCCGGCAGGTGGGCCTCCAGAGTGCGCCGGTCGGCGGGGGTCAGGCTGGACATCGCGAGCGCGTGCCAGGCGAAGCTGCTCCGACCGTACGAACACAGGGCGTCGAGTTCTTCGGTCGGCCGGCGCACGAGGCCTCGCACCAGGGATGAGCGCTGCACGAAGGACGGAAGCGCGGCGAAAAGCTCCTTCTTGCGGGTGAGCGTGTAGTGCCCATAGCCCGCAAAGAGCTCGTCTGCCCCCGTCCCCGAGAGCAGCACCTTGACCTCCGCCGACGCCGCCTCGGCCACCTTCATAGCCGAGTAGTAGGCCGGGTCGGCGACCGGCTCGTCGTTGAACCACACCATCCGCGGGGCGTGGGCGAGGAAGTCGTCGGTCGTCGCGGAGAGCACCACGTGCTCGATCTCGAAACGCGCGGCCACGGCCCTCGCGTTCTCGATCTCCTCCACCGGCGTGCTCGGAAAGGAGATGGTGAAGAGCCTGAGGTCCGAGCGCTCTTGGCGGGCGGCGTACAAGGTCAGGAGACTCGAGTCGAGCCCGCCCGAGAGGCTCACGCCGACGGGTACGTCGGCCACGAGCTGACGGCGCACCGAGTCCTCGAGCAAGGAGTCGAGCTCCTCCAGATCCGGCGCGCCCGTGGAGGTGTGCTCCGGAATCGGGAGCCGGTAGTAGCGCGTCAGCCGGGGAGCGCCGTCGAAGCCGACCTCGAGGAACTCCCCGGGCAGCAGCTTCTTCACTCCGCGCACCATCGTGTGCGGTGCCGGGCAGGTGAAGGAGTTGAGGAAGGCCAGGATCCGACTCTCGTCCAGTTCCCGCTCGACGAGTCCACTCGCCAGGATCGACTTGAGCTCTGACCCGAAGACGAGCCGACCCGCGCGCTCGGCGTAGAAGAATGGCTTGATCCCCAGGCGATCGCGGCAAAGGAAGAGCTTCCTGCGCTCGTGATCGCAGAGGCAGATGGCGAACATTCCGTTGAGATGCGAGAGGAAACCGATCCCGTGCTCCTCGTAGAGGTGCGGCAGGATCTCGGCGTCGCTTCGCGATCGGAACTGGTGACCGCGCCGTTCGAGCTCGCCCCGCAGCTCGAGGTGGTTGTAGATCTCGCCGTTCAGGAAGACCTGGACCGAGCCGGATTCGTTGGAGACCGGCTGGTCGCCCGTCGCGAGATCGATGATCGAGAGCCGCTTGAAGGCGATGCGCGCGAAATCGGCTTCGATCCAGCCGTCGGAATCGGGTCCGCGATGGCGGATGCTCCGCGCCATTCGTTCCACGCGCGTTTCGACACCCTCTGGCGCTCCACCCTGCCACCACGCGATCCCCGCGAGTCCGCACATCAGGCTTCGTTCTCGTCGGACCGCATGGCGAGCGCGCGGATTCTACTCGAAGCTCATCCAGAGCTGAGGACGGCCTCAGGCCGGCTCGTGCAAGGCACGCGCGTAGACGGCGGCGGTTCGTTCGGCGACGCGATCCCAACCGACGGGCTCGATGGCGGCGCGGTTCCGCCGCCCCATCTCGTCCCAACGCCTTCGTTCCGTCAGCGCGATGCGCAGCGCGGACTCGAGTCCGCCCGGTTGCTTGGGGTCGAACAGGAAGCCGCCGTCTTCGCCGAGGAGCTCGCTGAAACACCCCATGCGCGGCGCCAGGCAGGCGCGGCCGAGCGACATGGCCAGGACGGCGCTGCCCGAGGTCAGAATCTCGAAACGAGGGTTGTCGCGCAGGGTGGGATCGTCGGCCACCTCCCTGTGCGCCAAGACGAACAGGTCGCAGGCGGTCCCATACGTGGCCACCTCCTCGTCCGACACGAAGCCCAGGCGCAGGTGAATGTCTGGGACGTCTTGTGCGTGGGCGCGCAGCTCGTTTTCCAGCCACGGTGGGCTGGGCTGCCCGGCGATGACCAGCTGCAGGCCAGAGCGGACGCGCGCGACCGTCTCGACCAGAGTCAGCACGCCCTTGTAGGGGCTGACCTGACCCAGGAGGAGTAGCGTCGGCGCCTCCGGATCCAGGCCGAGGAGCCGGCGCGCCTCGATCCTCGTGTGACGCGAGGGGTAGGCGTCGACGTAGTGGCCATGGGGCACGATGGCGACCTCGTTCCGTTCCGAGAGCTGGTACTCGCGTCGCACGAGTTCCGCGGCCGAAGGCCCGTGCACGATCAGTGCGGCTGCGTGACGGGCCAGCCAGAGTCGCAGTCGTCGTTCCAGCGCGACGTGCTGGCGCTCATGCTCGTAGAGGTTGTGGATCGTCCACACGAACGGAATCCCGCGCCTTCGCAGCCGGCTCAGCGCGCGGACGAAGAGCGCCACTTTGAGCGTCGTGCGCGCTCGGCGTGGATCCGAGAAGAGCGGCGCGAGCCAGTGCAGGTGCAGGAGAGAATCGCGCGTCTGCACCTGTCCCTCGATCCGCCAGGAGAGCGGTTCGAGTCGCAGGCAAAACCCGTGCGATTCGAGTGCGCGTGCGAGCAGGGACTGGTAGGGATTCGCCCCCATCACCGGAGCGCACAGGACGCCCTTCATCGTTCCGACCCGGTTGCGGGCGGCACGCAGTTCAGATCGAGTCGCGCGAGGGCGAGCGAGCCGGCCGACCGGATCAGGACCGAGGGCTCGTCGATTCGGGATTGACCCTCAGCAGCGAGCAGAGACGAGGGCATGGAGTTGACGGGAACAGGAGGGTCGCGGATCATGCTAGCCTGGCTGGCCTGCGGCGTGAACGCAGCTCGCAAAACTCGAAGCCAAGCGGCCGCGCGCGAGCGCAACGTTCTGCCGAACTTCCTCGTGATCGGCGCTGCCAAGGCAGGCACGACCTCGTTGTGGAGCTATCTGGCTCAACACCCCGAGGTCTACCTGCCCGAGACCAAGGAGCCCAACTACTTCGCCTTCGCCGACGAGCCGCCGAACTGCACGGGACCCGCTCCGGCGCACGTGATCCACGAGCTGCTCCTCAAGTTCTCGGTCACGTCGTGGCAAGAGTACCTCGCGCTCTTCGACGGCCGGTCCAGCCAGAAGGCGGTAGGTGAAGCCTCGGTGCGCTACCTGTACTACCCCGAAGCGGTCGCGCGCATCCATGCTCGGCTTCCCGGGGTTCGCTTCATCGTCGTGCTGCGCGAGCCGGTCTCGCGCATGTACTCGCACTACTGGATGAACCGCCAATTCCAGCTCGAGGACCTGGAGCTCGAGGATGCCATCGCGGCCGAGCCGGAGCGGCGGCGGGCCGGATGGGGGTACGACTGGCACTACGTGGCCGTGGGAAGCTACGCGGCTCAGGTCGAGCGCTACTTCCGCACCTTCGGCCGCGAGCGCGTGGCGGTCTTCCTGTACGACGAGCTGAGCGCGGACCCGTTGGGCGTCTTCCGCCAGGTGTGTCGCTTCCTCGGCGTGGCGGACACCTTCGTGCCGGACGTGTCCGAGCGTTCGAAGGAAGCCAGTCGTCCGCGCTTCCTGGCGCTGGACCGCATGCTGCACCACCCCAATCCGGTGCGCTCGCTGGGGTTCCGGATCCTGCGACCGGCCCGCTTCGAAGCGCTGCGCGTGCGCATCCGGCGCTGGAATTCGGCTCGGGTGCCGCAGCTCGAGAACGGACGGCGTGAGCGCCTCAAGGAACACTTCCGTGCCGACGTGCGGCGCCTCGAGCAGATCCTGGGTCGGGACCTCTCCGCATGGCAGTGACTCCGTTCGAGAGCGCTCCCTCGAGGAGCCCCACGCACCTCTCGGGGTATCCGCGGCGAGATCACGAGGTCATCGACTACCGGATGCGCGAGCTTCCTCGAACGGGACTCGAATTCCGCGGACCGTTGCCGTCCCCCCTGGCGCCGGGCAGTTACTTCGTCTGTGTCGGCGCGGCGCAGACCCTCGGGTGTTTCTGCGAGCAGCCCTTTCCAAGTCTCCTGGCAGAGACCTTGGGGTTGCCTGTGCTCAACCTCGGCTACGGCGGCGCAGGCCCGGCCTTCTTCCTCGCGCAGCCGGTCCTGCTGGAGATCATCAACGCAGCCCGCTTCGCCGTCGTCCAGGTCATGTCCGCGCGCAGCGAGAGCAACTCGCGCTTCGACAGCGGCGGGCTCGAGTACCTGCGCCGGCGCTCCGACGGCGCGCGCCTGGGGGCGGCCGAGGCCTGGCAGGCCGAGCTCGATGGAGTCGGGATCCTGGCGACGGAACGGGCTTCCTGGCTGCGCTGGTGCGCGCGCCGGGTCGGGCGCTTCCGGGCGCGCGGGCTGGTTGCCGAGACGCGGCGGAACTGGATCGAGAGCAACCGGCGGTTGGCGGCGGAGATCCGGGTACCCAAGATGCTCTTTTGGTTCTCGACGCGCGCGCCGCGCTACACCACCTCCTACCGCAACCTGGGTACGCTCTTCGCGGCGTTTCCCAATCTGGTGAACGAGCCCATGCTCGCCGCGGTGCGGCCGCATTTCGATCGCACCGCGGAGTGTGTGAGCTCGCGCGGGAGTCCGCAGCTCCTGCGCAGCCGCTTCACCGGCGCGCCCTGCACCGTCGACCCGGGACGCGACCGGCCGGATCTCGGCGGGACTCTTTGGACGCACAACTACTACTATCCCTCGCCCGAGATGCACCAGGACGCCGCGCTCGCGCTGCAGACGCCCTTGCGCGACATTCTTGCACGCGCCTGATCACGCCTGGCCGTGGCCCAGCAGCGCCCCGCAGCGCGACGGGCGGTCCGCCGTTCACCGCATCGAGTCGAGGTCGAACAGGCAGAGCCGCACTCCAAAGACATCCAGGCGATCCAGCTCGCGACCCGACTCCTCGAGGCGGGCCATTGCCACGCGGGCCGCCACGTCGGCTTCCATCCGAGTCGGGTCGCCGAAATCGAACACGAACCACACGCGGCCGCGACCGCGAAGTCGTTCGAGGTCGCGATGGAACTCCGGGCCGAAGGAGTCGATTGCGGTTCCGACGAGGAGCGGCTCGAGATCGAGCCGCGAGCGTTCAGCGTAATAGCGGACAGGGTTCTCGCCGAGATGACTCAGGTACAACTGGTCGCCCTCGCGGCGGTTCTGGCGCAGATGCTCGGCCACGGTCCTGAAGTCCGGCATCTGTCGCGGCGACCTCAAGAGACTCATCGCGTTGAGGAGCGGATGACCGCACAGCATCACGACGAGCAGGAGCGCGGTCCACGCATCGCGTTGCGGCAACAGCTCCCGGAAGCGGAGTGCGCCCGCGCCCACGGCCAGCCAGACGACCGGGACGAGGAACGTGAGCAGCCGGCCATGGAATGGGTACAAGTGCATCCCGGAGGCCAAGAGCGCGAGGAAGGCCGGGGTCACCAGCAGGATCACGCCTCGCCACTGCTTCCGAGCCAGGGCGGCCAACCCCAAGAGCATCGTGAAGGCTGTCAGGCCGTAGAGCTTGGCCCCGTCCCCGAACGGAGTCGTGAACAGGCCGAAGAAGGAGCTGACGTACCACTTTAGGTCCCCGAGCGACGTCGGCGGCAGAGGCGCGAAGTAGTCGCTCCAGAACCCGTCGAGCACCGCTTTGTGGGTCTGGTGGCGCAGGACGAAGAGATACAGGTTCACCAGGCTCACGAAGACGAGTCCGCCGGGGATCAGCGCGAGCGTCCTGGCGCGACGCTGCTCGGGCGCAGTGGGCAGCAATACCAGGGCGGCACCGGTTCCCCCCACGACGAACACAACCGCGTGCGAGAACCACGGGAGGAGGGCACCCGAAACCCCGTAGACGAGAGCCGAGCCGGCGTCCGGTGAGCTCGCGAAGCGCAAGGCGCAGAGCCAGATCCACAGGCACGCCGCGACGTCGCCCGAGTACGGCTTTGCGTCGGCCGAGTAGAAGACGAGGCTGTCCGTGATCACGAACAGCCCCAGCGCGAGGAGGCGCCCCGGCCCGTCTCCGAGGATCCGTCGGGAGAGAGTGGCGAACAGGAAAAGCGCGGCTATCCCCAGCAGGAACGGGAGGACCCGCAGGACCAGCTCCTGACTTCCGAGGGCCTCGGCCAAGGCCTTCTCGACCACGAGGAACAGGGGCGGGGCGACCTGGTCGTGCTCCAGCGGCCCGAAGAGCCTCGCGAAAGGGAGGTGGAGGATGTTGAGAGCTAACGAGGCCTCGTCCCACCGCAGCGAACGGTTGCGGAGCAGCTCCAGGAGTCGCAGGCCGATGCCGCCGGCCAGGACGCCGCCGAGGGCAATCCGTCCAGTAGCCAGACGGGTCAGTGTCGGTCGAAGAAGCACGGAGCCCACGCCTCACCAAGTGAGAGTCCCTCGAGCGCGATCTGCCGCAGGAGTTTCAGATCACCGCGGCAGGACCACAAAGGAATGAAAAGCCGAGCGGCAAGCGAGCTGTCGGCTCCAGAGGGTGCCATGCTGAAGGGGTGCGGGGAGCTAGCTTCGCCTTCGGAGTGTTGACGATCCGACTGGGTCGTGAGGAGGCCTCCGGGATCTCGAGCCGAGCCCCGGCCCCGAGAATCGAAGGGACCGTACGGCCCCGGTGACCCCAAACTCCGAGGCTTCCGAGCCACCATGAGCATCCACGGGCTCGGGTCGCGCTCGAACGAGCAGGAAAAGGAAACACGTCCATTCGGTCGCGCGCCAGATCCAGGAGACCCGGTTCACGAGGTCCCGTCCCGATTCGTGACGGCTCCCTGGTGACCACAGCCAGTCCCCGTCATCGTGTGCAGCGTGAATCGAGAGGCACTCCAGGTTGTGGGTCAGCAATCGACGGGTTTGCGGTTACCCCTGGGGGGGATGGGCCCCGTGCCGGTCGAGCTATCGAAATGCAACGGAGTTCAATTGTGGTGCCTCAAGCACCTCTCCGACCGCGCCGAGCCGCGCCTTCGCCCGGGCCGAAAACGGCCCTGTTGATAACGCTTCAAGTCTTTGGTATGCAAGCGCTTCAAGGTGGGCGCTCTGGCCAAGAACTCTGACGCGCGGGGAAGGGTGAAGCAAGGAGAGGGAGAAGAATGCTATTTAGAAGCATCCGAGCCGCCCACGGCTCGGCGGTGATCGAGGGGATCGCCGCCGAGCGCGAGTTCGCGCGCGTCTTGCAACGCGAGCGGGATCGCGCCGATCGAACGCATGGCGTGTTCACGCTCGTCACGCTCGAGATCGACGAGCGCCAACGAAGCGATGCGCTTTGGTGCCGGACGCTGGGTGGCACTGTACGAGCGCGGCTCCGCTCGACGGACGAGGTCGGCTGGCTCCCCAACTCGCGCTTGGGGATCTCCTTGCCGCACACGCCCGTGAACGGGGCTTGGTCGTTGGTCGAGGCCCTGCGAGAGAAGCTCGAGCGCAAAGCCGAGCGCTACTCCCCATTGCGATTCTCCGTCTACTCCCACACCGGTGGTGGGGAAGGCAATGGCGATGGGAATGGAGATGGAGGAGGAACACCCTCCCATCGAAATGGGAAGCCGGTACCGCGCGTCCGTGAGAGCGCGACCGCCGCTGGGCGGGGCCACGCCCAGGCGCTCGATGCGTTGCTCCTGCAGCCACCGGGCATGACCAAGCGAGCTCTGGACTTCGCCCTTGCGAGCTCTGGGATGGTCTTCGTCTTGCCCGTGGTGGGTCTCGCGGCCCTGGCCATCAAGTGCACATCGAAGGGCCCCGTGCTGTTCCGTCAGGAGCGCGCGGGGTACGGCGGCCGTCCCTTCACCTTCTACAAGCTCCGGACCATGGTCGACGGGGCCGAGGAGGTCAAGGAAGCGCTCGCGGAGTTCAACGAGGCCGACGGTCCCGTATTCAAGATGGCCCGGGATCCCCGGGTCACGCTCGTCGGCCGTGTCCTGCGCAAGGCGAGCATCGATGAGCTGCCCCAGCTGTGGAACGTGCTGCGCGGCGACATGTCGTTCGTCGGTCCTCGGCCTCCGACGATGGACGAGATCGCCAAGTACGCGTCCTGGCAGCGGCGTCGCTTGCACGGAATGGGGGGCCTGACTTGCCTCTGGCAGGTCGGTGGCCGGAGCAACATCGGCTTCGTCGAGTGGATGCGGCTCGACCTGCGCTACCTGCGCCAGAGGTCACTCGGGCGGGATCTACTGCTCATCCTGAGGACGATTCCGGCGGTCCTTTCCGGCCGTGGGGCGAAGTGAGACCGGCCCCGTGAGAGCGGCAAGGCAGACACGCGGCCGTGATCCGTTCGAGCCTGTCGAACGGATCCTCCCCCCTATCCCGAATCCTGGCGCGCCGGTAGACTGCGCCCCACAAGCACCTGGAGCCACCCATGATGTCCCTTCGACCCTTCGCCAATCTGATCACCGTAGTCGCCTTGGCATCGAGCGCGTTCGCGCAGCAATCGTCGCAGGCGACCACGCAAGGGTCGCAAAGACCCGCCAGCGGGGCTCCCGAGATCGACGTCGCCTTGACTGGCGCTGCAATAGCGCTCGTGCTCGGCGGCCTCTTCATCTTCACGACGGCGCGTCGCAAGAAGCTCGCTTCTTCGTAGTTTCGGCCGAGCGGGGCCGCTCCTACTCCAGCCCGGCCTCGGAACGCGCGAGAGTCGTTCGCGCCGGGAGTGTTCGGGCGTGAGCGCGGAGGAGCTGACGGCCCGGCGCGTACCGCTGCCCGAGGCCGCATCACACGAGCGCGCCTTTTCGGTGGCGTCCTGGCTTCCGGGGTTGCTCCACCTGGGACTGGTCGCGCTTCTCCTAGCCGAGATCGAAATCGTCCGCGCGCAATTCAACACGGATCGATTCCTCGGCGACGATCGATCCTGGACCCAGCTCCTGCTCGAGACGCGCAACGCCGCGCCCGTCGGGATCGCAGCGCTCGCGGCCTGGCTGCTGGTCGCGTGGAAGTCGTTCACGCGCGAGTACGGGAGCCTTGCGCGCAATGCCAAGACCACGGCGAGCTCGGCCCGGTGGTTCGGCCTGCACCTAGCGGTGTTCGCCGGGTTCTATCGGCTGACGGGCTGGACGTTCGGGGCCTTCGACGGTGCGGGCCCCGCCGCGCTCGCGTGGATTGGGGTGTGGGCTTTGGGTGCGCTGGCCGTTCCCCTCTCGGCGGCGGCCATCGCTTTCCCGCCGCGTGCGCTGGGAGCGAGCCTGGTTCGACTCCTCCCTTCGCTCCTCTTGGCCACGGGGATCGGCGTCGGGACCTTTGCCCTGAGCCGCGTCGTGCTCGAGTCGGGGTTGTGGTTTCCGCTCCTCTCGGGAACGACTCGGCTCGCGCGCTGGATTCTCGGAGCCGTGACGGGCGAGCTGGCGGTGGTCGAGGCGGTGGATGGGGAGGGCTTCGCCCTGAGCGCCGGCAGCTTCAGGATCCTGGTCTCGCGCAACTGCTCGGGCTTCGAGGGCATCGCCCTGACCTGGACGTTCCTCGCGGCGTACTTCGTCTGGTTCCGTCGCAGCCTGCGTTTCCCGCGCGCCCTGCTGCTCGTTCCCGTGGCCACACTCCTCGTCTGGCTCATGAACGGTATCCGGCTCGCGGCCCTCGTCTGGATCGGGGATCGGTTCTCGCCCGAAGTCGCGCTCCAGGGCTTCCACTCCTACGCGGGCTGGATCCTCTTCTGCGGGCTCTCGCTCTCGGTGGTCTACACGAGCCAGAGGATCAGTTGGTTCGCCGTCGAGCCTCAGGGTGCGAACCGGGCGAGCAAGCTGGACACGATCAACCCGGCTGCGGCGTACCTGGGTCCTTTTCTAGGGATCCTGGCGGCGTCCTTCGTGACCGGCGCATTCTCGAGCGGGTTCGATCCTCTCTATCCACTGCGCGTCGTCGTCGGCGCGGCTTTGTTGTGGTGCGTGCGTGCCGAGCTCCCGCGCGCGAGATTGGCCATCAGCAAGACCGGCCTCCTCTATGGCGGAGCCGCGTTCGTCCTGTGGACTGCTTTGGAGCGCCTGGGCTTTCAAGTGCGGGAGCCCGAAGCCGCCCGAGGATTGGCGGAGCTCTCGCCCGTCGCGGCTGGGGCTTGGCTCGGCTTCCGGGCGCTCGGCTTCCTCTTGGTCGCGCCTCTGGCCGAGGAACTCGCCTTCCGCGGATTCCTCGCTCGGCGGCTGGTCACCCAAGACTTCGAAGCGCTCTCGTACCACGCGATCACGCCGTTCGCCTGGGTCGTTTCTTCGCTGGCGTTTGGACTCCTGCACGGCCAGTGGATCGCGGGGACGCTCACCGGCGCGCTCTTTGGCTTGGCGCTGACTCGTCGCGGACGGCTTGGCGACGCGATCGTCGCGCACGTCACGACCAACGTCCTGCTCCTCGTCTCCTCTTTCGCATTCGGCCCCCGGCACGGTTGGCTCTGAGAATGAAGTCGGTCTCTCGGTCTTCGCGCATGAATCCTCTCTCCCTGCTCGCTGGGGTCTTCCTGTGCTCCGGTATCCCACGTGCGCTGCTGTTCGGAAGCACCGTCGTGATCGGGGCCCTCCCGACCCTCGCGCAGTCCTCGCCCCCCGTCGACTTCGCGTTGGAGGACGTCCTGCTCGGCCTCGAACAGCCGACTTCGATCCGGTTCCTTCCGGATGGGCGCATGCTGGTGCTCCAGAAGCAGGGTGAGATCCTGATCGCCGATGTGTCGGGATCGCCGGCCTCGGCGGCGAGCTACCTGGACTTGGGCGATCCGGCGCACGCTGACGGCATCAACGGCGACAGTGAACGCGGGCTCCTGGATGCAGCGATCGACCCGTCCTTCCCGGTCGAGCCCTACGTCTACCTCTTCTACACGCCCGCCAATGGCAGCGCGCGGATCGCGCGCTTCACTCACGCCGAGAGCGACGGCGGGCTCACGAGCCAGGGCGACCTGTCCAGCGAGGTCGTCCTGTGGCAGGACACCGAGGGATACGACTCCTGCTGCCACTTCGGCGGCGGTCTGGACTTCGGTCCGGACGGAAACCTCTGGCTCACCATCGGAGATCACTTCCAGGGCTCCTATGCCGCCAGCCTCGAGAAGGCCGGCGGCGGCATCATCCGCATCGAGAAGAACGGGAACATCCCGGCGGACAATCCCTACGCCGATGGCACCGGACCGCAGGTGGACTCCAAGTTCGCCTACGGGTTGCGGAATCCGTTCCGTGCACGCTGGGACCTGCCTACCGGCCGACTCCTCATCGGCGAGGTGGGTGGCAACGAGCAGATGAAGGCCTGGGAGGATTTGCACGTCCTCCAATACGATCTGCCTTCCGGGCGGTTCGTCGATGGTGACTTCGGGACGGCCAAGGATGACGGCGTGTTCGATGGACTCTACTTCGGCTGGCCGACCGTCGAGGGTCTGCCGCCGCACACGGACTTCCCGGCGGCGGACATCCAGCCCATCGCCGAGCCGATCTTCGCGTATCCCCACAACGGGGACTTCTCGTCCTTCACCGGTGGGGTGGTCTACCGCGGCAGCCAATTCCCCGCGGCGTACGCGGGCGCCTATTTCTACGGCGACTCGACCAGGAACTTCGTCCGCTACATCCAGTTCGACCCCGATGGAGCCGTCGTACCCAATCCGAGTCCATCTCCGATCGGTCCGAAGAACCCCGAGGCCACCAGCTATCCATTCGATCTCTCCCCGGTCGGCCAGATCGTCTGCCTGGAGGTCGGTCCAGAGGGCTGTCTGTACTACGTGAGCTTCAACGATGCGGGCGGCGGTTCAGGGGAGTTCCAGCTCGGCTCGGTCAGACGGTACGTCTACGAGCCGGCCAATGCCCGGCCGATCATCACGCAGTTCACAGCCGTACCCGCTGCGGGCCTGCCTCCGCTGGACGTCGTCTTCACCGTGGAAGCGACGGATCCCGAGGCGGAGCCCCTCTCGTTCACGCTTGACTTCGGTGATGCACAGGCTCCGGTCACTCAAGCGCTGGTGGACGGGTCGCCGGTCACCGTTGGGCACAGCTACGCGACGGATGGAGCCTATCACGGCATCCTGCAGGTGACGGACGGTCTCCAGATCACCAGTGAAGAGCGTGAGATCCGCGTGGGGAATCCCCCGGTGATCGCGCAGCTGGTGTCCACCAACAGCAACCCGGAAGGCTTCGACGACGTCTTCCGCTTCGGCGACGTCATGACCTTCGCGGCCGAGGCAACCGACCAGGAGGACGGGCCCCTTTCGGGAGAGAACTTCAGCTGGTCGGTCTCGTTCATCAGACCCGGCGCGACCCACCCGGCGCTCGGTCCCGAGATCGGCTCGACTTCGATCCTGTTCCCGATCCCCTTGCAGGGCCAGGGCTTCAGCGGTCCGGTCTTCTACCGTTGCTATCTCACGGTCAGGGACTCGAGCGGGCTCACGACCACGGAGAGCCTCGATATCTTCCCCGACAAGGTCAACGTCGACTTCTCCTCGGTCCCGGAAGGGATCGCGATCCAGGTCGACGGGAACACCACCCGGCTGACACCCTTCACGCTGGACTCGTTGATCAACTTCGATCACGTGATCACGGCACCTCAAACGCGGTGCATCGGCGGGATCCAGTACGACTTCGCGGGCTGGTCCAACGGGCCGGCAACCGTGCAGCAGGTCTACAACGTCCCCCCCGTAGACTCCGCCCTGAGCGCCATGTACACGGCGGTCGGGCCCTGCAACGGTCCGCCCGAGGACGGTCTCGTCATGCACCTGGATGCCTCGACGGGCCTCACCCTGAGCGGAAACTCGGTCGTCTCCTGGAGCGACGAAACAGTCTTTGGCAACGAGCTGTTCTCGGCGGGCAGCCCGGTGCGCCTCCCGGCCGAGTTCAACGGACTGGATGTTGTCCACTTCGACGGGATCGACGACGCACTCGGGCGCTCCGGATTCCTGGGCCTTCCCACGGGTTCGACCGGCCGTTCTCTCTTCCTGGTCGGTCGGTACAACGCTCCCAATCCGAACGGTTCCAGCTGGGCCGGGTTCGTCTATGGAACGACCGCTTCGAACAGCGCGTTCGGTCTGGCACTCACGCCGGCCGGCATCCTCGGAGTGCAGGGCTGGGGAGCGTCCGACGCTTCCTCGAATCCACCGACGAACGGAGTCGGTGGGTTGCTGAGCCAGAGCGCGCTCTATGAAGGCGGCCTGCTCACCCAGTACAAGACCGGCGCGCCGATCGGCACCGTCAGCCGGCTCTTCGCGACAGGAACGACCGCCATCCGCTTGGGTGAGGAGCTCGGCGGCGGCAAGAACCTCGACATGGATGTGGCCGCGGTGCTCGTGTACGACCGCGCCGTCACCGAGACGGAGCGGATCGGGATCGAGAGCTACTTCGAGAATCGTTATCAGATCACCCTGGGCGGAGGGAATTCGCCTGATGTCAGGATTCTCGCACCGAACAACGGCTCGGCGATCCTGACCAGCGAGATGCCGATCACGCTCTCGGCGGTGGCCTCGGACTTCGAGGATGGCGACCTCGGTTCTTCGATCGTCTGGTCGTCCAAGCTGGATGGGGTGCTCGGGACCGGCGCGAACCTCAGCGCCACCCTGTCCGAAGGCCAGCACTTGATCGTCGCCAGGGTCGAAGACTCGTCCCTGCTCCAGAACACCGATGAGGTGAACCTCCTCGTCACGAGCTCTTTCAAGGGTCTGATCACATCCGGCCTCGTGCTGCACCTCGAGGCGGATCAGAACGTCACGATCCAGTCCGGAAGCACGGTCGCCGGCTGGCTGGACGGATCGGCCTTCGGAAACGACCTGCTCGCGAATGGCAACCCGCAATGGGTCGAGGGTCTGACGCCCGCCGGACTTCCGGCCGTCCATCTCGATGGGGACGGAGACAGTCTGGAGCGGGTTCACGCTTCCCATCCCCTGCTCGGATTCCCGACGGCCAACGCGGATCGCACGCTCTTCGTCCTGGTGCGATACCTCGGCTCGTCGGCGTGGGCGGGGGTCGCCTACGGCACGGCGGCGACCAACCAAGCCTTCGGGCTGATCGTGAAGCACCCCACGGGCGAGCTCGTCCTCCAGGGGTACAGCTCGGGTGACCTCGTCTCTTCGACGCTCGGGATCGGCACGGGCTGGCTGGTCCATTCCGGCACGCTCGCCAGTGGAATCGGCCGCATGTTCCGCGACGGCCAGCAGATCGCGCAGTGGTCGCACATCTACGACACCGGCCTCGACAAGCTGGTGATCGGCGCCGAGATCACCGACTTCGGCTACGTCACCGCGGATGTGGCCGCGGTGCTGGTGTACGACCGCGCGCTGGGTGATTCCGAGCGCGCGAGCGTCGAGAGCTACTTGTACGACAAGTACCTCGCGCCCAACACGGCACCCATCCTGAGCATCCTCATGCCGAAGGACGGCTCGTTGCACAGCGCCGGCGTTTCGATCCAGTTCAGCGGCGTGGCCAGCGACAAGCAGGATGGCGACCTCTCACCCGCGCTCGAGTGGAACTCGAGTCTGGACGGCTTCCTGGGCACGGGCGGATCCATCAGCTCCTCCGCGCTCTCGCCGGGAACGCACACGATCACGGCTTCGGTGACGGACAGCGGCGGCCTCAACGCCATCGACGCGATCACGCTGGTGGTCAACGCTGCGCCGGTGGTGGACATCACCTCGCCCGCGGCCGGATCGGTGCCCGCGAAGGTCACCGAGCTGCCCAC
>JABFRZ010000168.1 GCA_013140785.1 Planctomycetota bacterium
CTCTCGGGCTACGCGCGCATCGACCTGCGCCTGACACCCGCCGGGCGCCTCTCCGTGCTCGAGTCCAACCCCAACCCCGAGCTCGCCCGCGGCGAGGACTTCGCCGAGGCTGCGCGGGCGGCGGGCCTCGGCTATCCAAGGCTGATCCAGCGCCTGCTCGGCCTGGGGCTCGGGAATGCCGCTGAAGTGGGTGCTTGACCGACCGCAGGCAAGTGAGCCACATCGGCGAGGTTGGTCTCGGAGCGACAAGGAAAGCCGTCGTGGCGCTGGATCCAGGGCCACTTCTGTGGCAGAAGATCGCCCCTGCCTGGCATATCAGGAATTCCTGATATTCGTGCCAGCCGTCCGGCAAGCCCAGCTTTCACCCGCCATGACCCTCGCGCACGAGACGCCCTCGCAAGAGACGCCGGCCCCGCAGGCCTTGGATGCTCCCGTGGTCGATCCCGAGCTCCTGGCCGAGCTCCCGACCTTCGAGCTCTTCTTCAAGACCTTCGGCTTCAAGCGCGTGCATGGACGGGTGTGGGGCTTGCTCGTGCTCGCGAGCGAGCCGCTCTCCTCGAAGGACATCTGCCAGAGCCTCTCCTTGTCCCAGGCGGCTACCTCGGGGGTGGTCGCCGAGCTCGGCGAGTGGGGCGCGATCCGCTCGACCTTCGACAGCGCGCGCCGCTGCCACGTGCACTCGCCGGTCGGGAACGCGCTCTCGATCGTGGCGACCGTGTTCCGCCGGCGCGAGCAGGTCGTGTTCCAGCAGTTCAAGCGGACGGCCGAGCGCGCGCTCCACTTCGTGCGGCGGAAGTACGGCGAGCGCGACCCGCGCGTCTTGACGCTGCGCTCGATCATCGCCACCTGCGCGATCGGCGAGGCCATGATGCAGCTCGTCTTCGGCGCGGTGCACAACGCCATGAGCGACTCGGAGAGCGTGCTCTCGCGCGCCGTGCACGCGGCCCTCAAGGTCGGCGTCGGCAAGCCCGCGCGCTGGCTGTTCGGGGGCGCGAGCGAGTTCCTGAGTGCGACCGAGGCGGCCTCGCCGGCGGCCGAGCTCGAGGCGCCGAGCGCAGCGGACGCGCTCACGCCCGAGCCGCAGCCAGTGCCCCAGCCCCTGTTTCAAGCACAGTCCCAGCCACAGTCCCGCCCGAGCCTGCACGCCGATGCCTGAGCTCGCGCGCATCGTGATCACCGGCGTGGGCCTGGCCGCGCCGAACGGCAACTCGCTGGCCGAGTTTCGCGCCAGCCTGCTGGCCGGGCGCTCGGGCGTGGTGCCGTACGAGATCCGCCACGTGGGCAAGACGCTCGCAGGCGTGTGCAACTTCGACGCGTTGCGCCACCAGTCGAAGAAGGAGCTGCGACGCGGCACGCGCGCGGGCTCGATCGCGGTGTACTGCGCCAACGAGGCCGTGCGCGACGCCGGGCTCGAGCTCAGGCACTTCGACCCGCAACGCATCGGCGTGTTTCCGGGCATCACCGAGCACGGCAACGTCGAGACCGAAAACGAGATCCACGAGGTCGCCAAGTACGGTTTCGACCTCTCCTTCTGGTCGCACCACCACAACCCGCGCACGGTCGCGAACAATCCGGCGGGCGAGGTCACGCTCAACCTGGGCTTGAAAGGCCCGGCCTATTGCCTGGGCGGCGCGTGCGCGGCCGGCAACCTCGGTCTGATCCACGGCGCGCAGCTGCTGCGTCTGGGCGAGATCGACCTCGCGCTCGGCGGCGGCGTGTCCGAGTCGATCCGCACCTTCGGCATCTTCGCCTCGTTCGCGTCCGAGGGCGCGCTGGCGAAACACGCCGACCCGAGCAAGGCCTCGCGCCCCTTCGACAAGGCGCGCAACGGCATCGTCGTGGCCGAGGGCGGCTGCCTGTACGCGCTCGAGCGCCTCGAGGACGCCCGGAAGCGCGGCGCACGCATCTACGCCGAGCTGTTGGGCTACTGCGTCAACTCCGACGGCACCGACTTCGTCCTGCCCGACGCGGCCGGCCAGAACGCCTGCATCCGCGGCGCGCTGGCGAGCGCCAAGCTCGCGCCAGAGCAGATCGACCTCGTCTCGACCCACGCCACCTCGACGCCTTCAGGCGACGTGATCGAAGCGCGCGTCGTGCGCGAGGTCTTCGGCGACGGGCGGAAAACGCACGTCAACAACACCAAGAGCTTCATCGGTCACGCCATGGGCGCGGCCGGCGCGCTCGAATTGGCCGGAAACCTGCCATCGCTCGCGGATGGCGTGGTGCACCCCACCATCAACCTCGACGAGCTGGACCCGCAATGCGAGGTCCCGAACCTGGTCGCGAACACTCCGAAGAACGTAGGCCGCGTCGAGACGATCCTGAACATGTCCTTCGGCATGCTCGGCATCAACTCGGCCGTCGTCGTCGGGCGCTGCCGCGCTTGATCCAACTCACCCATCCTCTCACCGGATCCGCCATGACCGAAGAAGACGTCACCCTCGCCGTCAAGGACATCATCCAGACCGTCGCGCCCGACGAGGACGTTGCGAGCCTCGATCCGTCGAAGCGCCTGCGCGAGCAGATCGACCTCGACTCGATGGACTTCCTCGACATCGTCATGGAGCTGCGCAAGCTCTACGGCGTGCAAGTCCCCGAGGAGGACTACAAGGAGCTGGCCACGCTGGCGGGCTGCGTGCGCTACCTGCACCCGAAGCTCGCGGGCAAGACGCTGCACTGCGCGACGAGCGTCTAGGAAAGAGGACGCACCGCGGAGACGCGGAGAACGCGGAGCAAAGAGAGCTTGTGAAGAACAGAAGGCAGCAGCAGGCATCTACCGCCCGTTCTCGTCCAACGCTTCTTTCATTCTTCCTCCTCGCGCTCCTCCGCGTTCTCCGCGTCTCCGCGGTGCGTTCTCTGCCCTCATGAAGTACGACGCGATCGTGATCGGCGCGGGCATGAGCGGGCTCGCGGCAGCGCTGCGCCTCTCCCAACACGACCAGCGCGTGGTCGTGCTCGAGAAGCACGAGCTGTGGGGCGGCTTGAACTCCTTCTACACGCTCGGCGGCCGGCCCTTCGACGTCGGGCTGCACGCGCTCACGAACTACGCCCCGCCCGGCAAGAAGGGCGCGCCGCTGACGCGCCTCCTGCGCTGGCTGCGGATCAAGCACGAGGAGCTGCGCCTCGGCGAGCACGCGCTCTCCGAGATCCTGTTCCCCGGCGCGCGGCTCGAGTTCACCAACGACTTCGCCCGGCTCGAGAGCGAGGTCGAGCGCCTGTTCCCCTCCGAGCGCGCCGGGTTTGCAGCGCTCGCCGAGTGGGTGCGCGCGTTCGAAGTGCGCGAGGACGCGCCGCCAGCGCCGAGCGCGCGCGCGCTGCTGGCCGAGCACCTACGCGAGCCGCTGCTGTGCGAGATGATCCTGCTGCCCGTCTTGATGTACGGCAGCGCGCGCGAGGACGACGTGGACGTGCAGACCTTCGCGATCCTGTTCCGCGCGCTGTTCCTGGACGGCCTGTCGCGGCCCGAGGGCGGCATCCGCTCGCTCTTGAACCTGCTCGTCAAGCGCCTGAAGCAAAACGGCGCCGAGCTGCGCACGCGCGCCGGGGTGAAGCGCGTGCTGGTGCGCGCCGGCCGAGCCCACGGGGTCGAGCTCGAGAGCGGCGAGGTGCTCGAGGCCCCGGTCGTGTTCTCCTCGGCCGGCTGGGTCGAGACGATGGCGCTGGCGGGCGAGCACGTTCCGCGCGCCGAAGTGGGGCGACTCTCGTTCGTCGAATCGATCTGGGTCCTCGACTGCGCGCCGGCCGAGCTCGGGCACCGCGCGGCCACGGGCTTCTACTCGACCGTCCCCCACGCGCGGTACCGCCGCCCCGACGGACTCGTGGATGCGCACAGCGGCGTGATCTCCTCGCCCAACAACTTCCGCGCGGAGAAACCGCTGAAGGAAGGCATTCTGCGCATCAGCGTGCTCGCCAACCACGCACGCTGGAAGGCGCTCGACGGCGCGCAGTACGCCGAGGCGAAGCAGCGCGCCAGCGAGGAAGCCGCCGCGGCCGTGCGCACGTACCTGCCCGAGTGGCGCGGCCACGCCGTGTTCCAAGACATCTACACGCCCGCCACGATCGAGCGCTTCACGAGCCACGCCGGCGGCGCGGTGTATGGCTCGCCCAAGAAGCACCTCGACGGCGGAACCGGCATCGCGGGCCTCTACCTGATCGGCAGCGACCAGGGTTACCTCGGCATCGTCGGCGCCATGATCTCGGGCGTCGCCATGGCGAACCGACACGTGTTGATGAAACTGGCCGGACGCGCGGAGGCGCCCGTCTCGTGAGCGGCAACGACTCCGAGCTGAAGCCCGCACGCCGCTACTTCAAGGGCTCGAGCGACGGCAAGCGTCCGATCCGCTTCGACCCGCTCGCCAACGTGCGCCCCGCCTACGACGTGATCGTGGTGGGCTCGGGCCTGGCCGGCCTGACCGCGGCCAACGTGCTCGGGCGCGCCGGACACGCGGTGTGCCTGCTGGAACAGCACTACAACTTCGGCGGGCTCGCGACCTGGTTCAAGCGCCCGGGCGGACATGTGTTCGACGTCTCGCTGCACGGCTTTCCGGCCGGCATGAAGAAGACCTGCCGCAAGTATTGGAACGCCGAGATCGCGAGCCGGATCGTGGCGCTCGAGTCGGTGCGCTTCCAGAACCCGCAGTTCGCCTTCGAGACCTCGTTCACGCGTGCCGACTTCACGCACAAGCTGGTGGACGTGTTCGGGATCGAGCGCGCGCGCGTCGAGGCCTTCTTCGACCACCTGCGGAAGATGGAGTTCTACGACGCTTTGAGCGAGACCACGGGCGAGCTGTTCGAGCGCTTCTTCCCGGGCCGCAACGACGTGCACCGGCTGCTGATGGAGCCAATCAGCTACGCCAACGGCTCGGGCCTCGAGGACCCGGCCAAGAGCTACGGGATCGTGTTCTCGAACTTCATGAGCGCGGGCGTGTTCACCTTTTCGGGCGGCACCGACGAGCTGATCCAGGCCATGCGTGCGGAGCTCGCGCGCAGCGGGGTCGAGCTCTACAACCATGCCGAGGTCGAGCGCATCGTGGTGGAGGACCGGCGCGTGCGCGGCGTGCAGGTGAACGGCAAGTTCCTGGCCGCGAAGGCCGTGCTCTCCAACGCCAACGTGAAGAGCACGCTCGAACGCCTGGTCGGCCTCGAGCACGTCTCCCCCGCCTACGCCGCCGCCGCGCGCGCCGTGCGCCTCTCGAGCTCGTCAGCCCAAGTTTTCTTCGGCCTCGCGCGCGGCGCCACGATCCCCTTCGTCGGCGACCTCGTGTTCCACTCCGAGCGCGAGCGCTTCGACTCGCCCGCGCTGTGCGACTTCCACGGCCAGAGCCGCACCTTCTCGCTCTACTACCCGAAGTGTCGGCCCGGCAGCGACCGCTACGCGATCGTCAGCTCGACCAACGCGCGCTTCGAGGACTGGGCCGGGCTCGACCCCGCGGCCTACGAGCGCGAGAAGCAGCGCCTGGCCGACGACACGCTGGCCTGCCTCGAGCGCACGCTGCCCGGCGTGAGCGCCAAGATCGACCACCGCGAAGTCGCGACGCCGCGCACCTTCGCTTTCTACACGCAGGCGCCGCTGGGCACGTCCTTCGGGACCAAGTTCGAGGGTCTGCAGGTCTCGCTCGATCTGTCGAAGGAGATCGCGGGCCTGTTCCACGCGGGCTCGGTCGGGATCATCATGTCCGGCTGGCTGGGCGCGGCCAACTACGGCGTGATCCAGGCCAACAAGGTCGATGCGCACTTGCTCGCGCTGCGCGAAGGCGTGGGAGCAGCGCGATGACGCCCGAGACCGTGCTCGATCGCGCGGCCATCGAGGCGCGGCTCCCGCACCGCGCCCCTTTCCTGTTCCTCGATCGGGCCTGGATGGACGGCGCGGGCGCGCCGGCCGCGACGCTCATCGCCGAATGGCGCGTGCCCGAGTCGGCCGACTTCTTCCGTGGCCACTACCCCGGCAACCCGCTCACGCCCGGCGTGATCCTGTGCGAGCACGCCTTCCAGGCCGGCGCCGTCCTGCTGTGCGAGCGCGGCGCACGCTTCGGGGCGACCAGCGACGTCCCGGTGCTCGCGCGCATCGAGAAGGCCAAGTTTCGGCGCATGGTACGGCCGGGCGAGACGCTGACGACGAAGGTCGTGCTGGTCGAGAGCGTCGGTCCGGCTTCCTACCTGGAGGCCAAGGCCTCGGTCGCCGGCGAGCTCGCGCTCGAGGTGCGCTGCGTGCTGTCGCGCGCGGCGCGGCCGGATGGAAGGAAGGACGACGACACGTGAGCGGCGACTGGCTCGGCCTCGCAGACAAGACCGTGCTCGTGTGCGGCGCCGCCAACAAGAAGAGCGTGGCCTGGCACGTCGGCCAGCGTCTGCAAGAGGCGGGTGCCGAGGTGGTCTGGACGGTGCACACCGAGGCGCGCCGCACACG
>JABFRZ010000585.1 GCA_013140785.1 Planctomycetota bacterium
GGACGGGTGCGCGCGGGCGGCGAGCCGCTCGCGGACGCGCAGGTGTTCGCGCATCGCGCGCGCGGCGATGGGAACGCGGAAGACGGCCCGCAAGCCACGAGCTCGTCCACCCAGAGCGACGCGGAAGGGGTCTATGAGCTCGCACTCCCAGGCGCCGGGCGCTACGCGCTGATGCTCCACTCGGGCAACTTCGGCTCGCTCTCCTGGAGCACGACGCTCGACGTCCCGGAGGTCACCGAGTTCGTCTTCGACGTCGCGATCCCGCTCGGGCGCATCTCCGGCCGCGTGACCAATGCCGCCGGAGCGGCGCTGGCCGAGATCTGGGTCCAGGCGGAGCCGGAACGCCACGAGGGCTCCGCGCACGGCGGAGCGCGCACCCAAACAGACGAAGATGGCCGCTACGAGCTCGCGCTCCCGGCCGGGACTCACGCCGTCTCGGCCGGCGGGGACATGGGCTGGGGCTCGGACGAGGCCGGGAAATACGTCGCGGAGCGCGTGAGCGCGCTGGTCGTGAGCGAGAACGGGCACGTGCGCGGGATCGACTTCGTGCTGAGCGCCGGCGGGACGTTGGCGGGCAGCGTGCGCGCTCCGGACGGCACCCCCGCGCGCTGGGTACAGATCTGGTCGGGCGACGCCGAGCGCGTCCGAACCATCGGCTGGTGTCAAGACAGCGGCAGCTTCCACATCCGCGGCCTCGAGCCCGGCACGCACTGGATCTGCGCCACGTCCCAGGACAACCGCGCCACCAGCGCTGCAACGCGAGTCGAGCTCGAGGCCGGCAAGACCACGCGCGTCGAACTCGAGCTCGTGCCGGCGACGCTCGTGCGCGTCCGCGTGCGCGACGCCGCCGGCGCAGAGGTCGGATGCGAGATCGAGGTGCTCGACGGCGAGACGCGCCGGCAGCCGCTGCACTCGGGCGGAGAGCTCGGCGAGACCCTGGTCGGGCCGCTCGGAGCCGGGCGCTACACGGTGCGGGCGCGGCGCGAGGAGAAGCTCGTCGAGCTCGCGTTCGAGGTCAGCGCGACGCAGCCGAATCTCGAGCTCGAGCTCGCCTTCGAGTGAGCGCGGGGCTCAATCCTCGCCGTTGCCGTTCTTGCCGTTGATCCCGCGCGCGTACTCCGCCAGCGGGCCGAGCCCGACCGTGGCGCGCCACTCGTCCACGCGCGCCTCGTCTGCGAGCGTGTGGGGCACGAACCCGCTCTGGCCTTCAGGCGCCTGCACGAACTGCGTGCCGTAGCGCTGGGGGCGGCCGCGGTGCATGGCCACGCGGTCTTCGAGGTAGGCCAGGTGCTTCGCGCTGGCCTGGTCCGCGGCGACGGCGACGCGGAGGAGCTCGAGGCAATGCTCCTGGAAGTCCACGTCGTGGTCGGCGTGCTGCACGAGCAGCCACGCGTCGCCCGCGCCCGCGGCATCGACGCGCGCGATCGTGGGCCAGCCGTGGCGCGCGACGAGGTCCTTCATCCAGGCGGTGTTGGCCTCGTCGGTCGCGCTGAGGCGCTCGAAGACGGCCATGTCGGGCTCCGCATCGGTCGAGAGCTGGACTCGCAGGGCCTGGTCCTCGGCCACGCGCTGCGCGAGCTCTGAGCGGATCGCGCCCCAATCAGGGCTCGCGCCGCTCGCGCGACAGCCAAGGACGAAGAGACCCACGACCAACGAGAGTGCGGACAAGGCGCGCATGGGTAGGCCTACTTCGGCGCGGCCACGGCCTCGAGCTCGCGCCACGTGCGTCCGGGCAGGGCCGCGCGCGTCGAGTCGAAGCCGCACTCGGCCCAGCCGGGCTCGAGCACGTTGCCCGACATGTCGGTCGCGCCGTGGAAGCCGCCCGACATGTTCACGAGGTGCGCGTAGCCGTGCGCTTCCAGGAGCTCGCACGCGCGCGCCGAGCGCCCGCCCGATTTGCAGCCGAAGACGATCTTCCGCGCCTTCGGGAAGTGGCGCGTGACGGCCGCAAGAAAGCCCAGGTTGGGTTGCATGCCTCCGGCCCGCATGAAGAGCAACGGGATGTTGTAGGAACCCGGGACGTGGCCCTGCTCGAACTCCTGCGTCGAGCGCACGTCGATGTAGACCCACTCCGGATCGGTGGCGAGGAGCTGCTGGACGCCGGCGGGGTCGTGAGTCTGGTAGGTCATCGCTCTGTTGCTGGTCTGTGCGGCTGTGGGCCGGATTCTACGAGAAGCGCCGGCGGGAGGCGGACCAAGCTCGCGCCTGGGTAGTGGGTCAGTCTGAGCCATGGCCGAGCACAGCCCGGCTCCCACGCTCAGCGGCGCACCAGCGTCGAGAACTCCGAGGCCACCGCCAGCAGATTGTCCGCCGCCGGCAGGTCGCCCGCGTGCTCGCCGCGGTAGAGCCACAAGATCCGCCCGCCGCGCGCGACCAGCGCCGCTCCCGGCAAGAGCAGCGCGTCGCTGTGCTTCGCGAAGGTCCGGCGCCAGTCTTGCTTGAAACCCTTCTTGGCCGCCTGCGAGCGTCGCTTGTGGAGGTCGAGCGAGGTGAGCAGCCGCCAGACGCTCATGCGCCCGAGCCCCATGGCCTCGTAGCTCTCGTGCCGCGGGTCGGCGATACAGGCGAGCTCGGCGCCGCACACGCTGCGCAGGTCCGCAGGCCGGGCCTGGACGATGCAAGCGAGCGCGACGCCGCGCTCGGCGAGCTTGGGCTGGTTCTCGCGCAACTGCGCGAGGGCTTCCTTGAAGAACAGTCACCCACAGTGGCGCAGCCACAGGAACAGGGCCGGGCCCTCCGACCACAGGTCGGAGAAGCGGGCGGTGGATCCGCCCGGGCGGGTGTACTCGAAGTCCGGTGCGCGGCTGCCGACCTTCCAGGAGAAGACCATGGTGCGTGAACGGGGTGAGCTCTTCCTGCCATAGAGTAGCGCGACTTTCCCGATCGGTGACATGGACTCCGGCACCCCCGCACCCGCGCCCTCCCGGCTCTAGCCGGTGCTCGACTTCGGACCGCTGCTCGCGTTTTTCCTGGTCAACGCGAAGTGGGGCCTGCTGCCGGCGACCGCGGCGCTCGTACCGCTCTCGGTGGTGGCGCTGCTCGCTTCCTGGAAGCTCGAGGGCCAGGTCTCGCGCATCGCGCTCTACGGCACCGTCGCGGTGGTCGTCTTCGGAGGGGTGACCCTCGCCCTGCGGGACGAGACGTTCATCAAGGTCAAGCTGACCGTGATCAACGCCTTGCTCGGAGGCGTGCTGGCGGTCGGCCTCGTGCGCGGGAAGTCGCTGCTCGAGGGCCTGCTCGGCAAGGACCTGCGCATGACCGCGGCCGGCTGGCGCCTCCTGACCCTGCGCTTCGCTCTGTTCTTCTTCTTCTTGGCGGGCCTGAACGAGGTCCTGCGGCGCGTGCTCTCGACCGACGCCTGGGTGAAGTTCAAGGTCTTCGGCGTGATCGGCACGACCTTCGTGTTCATGCTGCTGCAAGCGCCGCTGCTGAAGAAGCACGCGCTGGAGGAACGCAAGGAGTAGCCCGCGCCGCGGGCGCATCAGCGCGGGTGTGTCCGTACTGCCCCCGGCTTGTGCGCGCGGCCGCGCGCGACCCCTATCCTCGCTCCGAGTCGCGCGTGTCGAGCCCCCATCCGAGTCCCCTCAAGGCCTTCCTGCTCACGGCGCTCCTGTGCCTGATCTGGGGCAGCACGTGGGTCGTCATCAAGAGCGGGCTCGAGGACCTGCCCACGTTAGGCTCGGCGGCGGCGCGCTTCACGCTGGCGGCGCTGTGTATGAGCGGGCTGTGCGCGCTCTTCGCGGCGCGCGAGGGCGGGGCGCGGCCGGGGCTCGCGCTCACGCTCGTGCTCGGCAGCCTCAACTTCGCCGGCTCCTACGGGATCGTGTACTGGACCGAGTCGAAGCTGCCCTCGGCGCTGGTGAGCGTCCTGTGGGCCGTCTACCCGCTGCTGCAGGCGATCGTCGGGCACGTCTTCTTGCCGAGCGAGCGGGTGGCGCGCGCGCAGGTGCTCGGCTTCGGCCTGGGCTTCCTGGGCGTGGCGGCGCTGTTCGCGACCGACCTGCGCGGGCTCGGGCCCGCAGCGCTCCCGGCCGGCGCGGTGCTGCTCCTCTCGCCGCTGATCTCGGCCATCGGCACGACCTACGTGAAGAAGCACGGCGGCGGGACGAGCTCGATGCTCCTCAACCGCAACGCCATGTTCGTCGGCGCGGCGCTCTTGTGGATCGTGGCATTCGCGAGCGAGCGCGGGGTTCCGTTCCACTGGACCGGCGCGGCGTTGTTCTCGCTCGCGTACCTCGCCGTGTTCGGCACGGTGGTCGCCTTCGGGCTGTACTTCTGGCTCTTGCGCCACTCGCCGGCGAACCGCCTGAGCGTGATCGCCTACGTGACCCCGGCGGTTGCGCTCGTGCTCGGCCTCGTCGTACGCCAAGAGCCCGTCGGGCCGTGGACGCTGGCGGGGCTCGGGTTGATCCTCTTGGGCGTATGGCTCGTGCACCGCAGCGGCCTGAGCCGCGCCCCAGCCGTCGCGCGCCCGCCAGCGAATTCCTGAGCAACGCGTGACTCGCCTGACCCAGTGGCCGAGGCTTGTCGCTCGGACTCGCTGGCGTTACAATGCGACTTTCTAGTCGGCGAGCCATGTTTCCCAACCACCGAGGCCGGAATGCCTTCTTCAGAGGCCTCTCGGCCTGGGCTCTGGCCCTCGGCCCCGGAGCGACCCCGCTGGGCGCCGCGCAATCCGACGCGGGCAGCGTGCTGGTCGTACTGGCGGACGACCTCGGCATCGACGCGCTCTCGTCCTATGGCCTCGACCCAACGGTCCCGAGCGACCTGACCCCCAATCTCAGTGCACTGGCGAGCCAAGGCATCCGCTTCGAGAACGCCTGGAGCGCCCCCAAGTGCTCCCCGGCGCGCGCCGCGCTGCACACGGGTCGCGCGGCCTTCCGGACGGGCATCGGAAACGTGATCGAGGCCGGCATGCACAGCCTGCCGACGAGCGAGACGACCTTGCCCGAGATGCTCGCCTTGCGCGCGCCCGTGCCCTACTCGACCGGCTACTTCGGCAAGTGGCACCTCGAGCGCACGGGCACGAACCAGTTCTGTGCCCCTTCGAGCCTGCACGGGTACGAGCACTTCGCCGGCACGCTGTTCCAGGTGCCACCGCAGCCTGGGTACTGCGACTGGCGCGTGGGCGCCTGCGATGGAGCCGTCGGGACGAACACGCGCAGCCTCGAGTACATGCCCGCGCGGATCTTCGACCTCGCCTCGACCTGGATCGGCACGCGCACCGAGCGCTGGTTCTGCGTGCTCGCGCCGCAGGCACCCTACGAGCTCTTGCACACGCCGCCGCTCAACCTGCAGTCCATCCGCAACGGACCGGGCTGCACGAGCTGCGCGCCCGGCACGCGCGCCTGCTTCGACGCCGCGCTGCAGGCGCTCGACAGGAAGCTCGGCCAGCTGCTGGCGAACCTCGGCCCGGACTGGGAGCAGCGCGTCACGCTGATCTTCACGGCCGACAACGGAACGCCCGGTTCGGTCAATCGCTACTGGCCGACGGGCCACGCGAAGCTGACGCTGTTCGAGGGCGGCGTGCGCGTCCCTTTCCTGGTCGCGGGGCGGAGCGTCCCCGCCGCGCGCCGCGGGAGCGTCTCGAGCGCCCTGGTCTCGATCAGCGACGTCTACCGCACCGTCGCGCGCTTGGCGGGCGTGACCACGCTCCCGGCCGGCACGGCCCAGGACTCCTTCGACCTCGGCCCGCTGCTCGAAGCCCCGCCGCGCGCGAACGGACGCACGCACCTGTGGGCCGAGTCGTTCGGTCGCAACGCTCCCGCTCCGCCCTACGCGGTTCACAAGGTCGCCATCCGCGACGCGCGCTACAAGCTCATCTACAACTGGAGCGAGCAGCGCCCGCTCTTCCTGTTCGACCTGGCGCGCGACCCGCGCGAGCTCACGAACCTGCTGAAGCCGGTGGCCCCGGCCCCGGGCACGCCGGCCAGCACCGCGCTCGAGGATCTGATGGGTCGGATCCGCGCCTCGCTGGGCCCGTGAGCACAGCGGCGGGCTGCGCCGACCTCAATCCCGCGGCCGCGGCCGCGCGGGCAGGTACTGTTTCGGCCAGGGAAACTCGGGCACGCCGTAGCTCGCGCTCGCATCCAACGTCAGGTACGGGTGCGTGAGGTGCGCGCGCGCGAGCGCGCACAGGTCGGCGCGGCCAGCGGCCAGGATCGTGTTGGCGTGGTCGGCGCCCTGGATGCCGCCCACGGCCATGACCGCGAGCCCGGGAACCTCGTAGCGGATGCGCTCGGCGAAGGGGACCTGGTACATGCGCCCGTATTCGACCGGTGAGTCGGGCGTGTTGCCGGCCGAGCTCACGTCGATCAGGTCGAGGCCGCGCGCGTGCAGGGTGCGCGCGAACTCGACCGTCTCCTCGAGCGTGGTGCCTTCGCCGGTCGGCAGCCAGTCGGTGGCCGAAACGCGCACGGCCAGCGGTTTCTCGGCCGGCCAGGCGGCGCGCACGGCCTCGAAGACCTCGAGCGGGAAGCGCTGGCGGTTGGCGAGCGCGCCGCCGTACTCGTCGGTGCGCTGGTTGGAGGCCGGCGAGAGGAAGCTCGAGAGCAGGTAGCCGTGCGCGAAGTGCAGCTCGAGCAGGTCGAAGCCCGCGCGCGCGGCGCGCCGCGTCGCAGCCACGAACTCGTCGCGCACGCGCTCCATTTCCGCACGCGCCATCGCGCGCGGCACCGGCCAGCCTGGCGCGAAGGCGCGCGCCGAGGGCGCGAGCGTCGGCCAAGCGCGCGCGTCGCGCAGCGGATCGTCGCCCTCCCACGGCAGGTTGCACGAGCCCTTGCGGCCGGCATGGGCGAGCTGGAGCCCGATCTTCGCGCGGCTGTGCGTGTGCACGAAGTCCACGATGCGCGTCCAGGCGCGCTCGTGCTCGTCGGCGTACATCCCCGCGCAGCCCAGCGTGATGCGGCCCGCGGCCGAAACGTCGGTCATCTCGGCCAGCACGAGACCCGCGCCGCCTACCGCGCGGCTGCCGAGGTGCACCAGGTGCCAGTCCCCCACCGCGCCGTCCACGGCCGAGTACTGGCACATGGGCGAGACGACGATGCGGTTCGCGAGGCAGAGGCTCCGCAAGGTGAGCGGGGCGAAGAGCGGTGGCGGTGCCACGTCGCGCGTGGCGCACGCGAGCCCGTTCTGCTCGGCGAAGTCCTGCGTGACGCGGCGCACGAGCTCGGGATCGCGCTGGCGCAGGTTGTCGTAGGTGATGCGCCTCGAGCGCGTCATCAGGTTGAAGGCGAAGGACAGCGGGCGCTGCTTCACGTAGCGGGCCGAGTTCTCGAACCACTCCATGGAGGTGCGCGCGGCACGCTGCACGCGCGCGACCTCGGGGCCGCGGCGCTGCTCGTAGAGCGCGAGCGCCTTCGGGACGTCGCCGCTCGGAGAATCGCGCAGGGCCGCCACGAGCTCGATCGAGTCCTCCATCGCGAGCTTGGTGCCCGAGCCGATCGAGAAGTGCGCCGTGTGGGCCGCGTCGCCCGCCAGCACGGTGTTGCCGCGCACCCAGGTCCCGCAGCGGATCACCGGAAAGCTGCGCCAGACCGACTTGTTCGTGAGCAGCCGGTGCCCGTCGAGGTCGGGCGCGAACAGATCCTCGAGGTACCGCACGGTCTCCTGCTCGCTGGCGTGCTCGAACCCGGCGCGCTTCCAGACGTCCTCGTGGCACTCGACGATCCAGGTGGAGAGCGTCGGTTCCGCCGCGGAGGCCCCGCGCTGGAAGGGGTAGGCGTGTACCTGGAACAGGCCGTGCTCGCTGGAGCGGAACACGAAGGTGAAAGCCGCCAGCGGCTTGGTCGTGCCGAACCAGGCGAACTTGCACTTGCGCCATTCAAGCGTCGGGCGGAAGTGCGCGGCGTGCTTCGTGCGCACGAAGCTGTTGAGGCCATCGCAGGCCAAGATCAGGTCCGCGCGCCCGACGTCGCTCTCGTCACGGACCTCCGTCTCGAACTCGAGGCGCACGCCAAGCGCACGCGCGCGCGCATGGAAGATCTGCAACAGCGCCTTGCGCGACAGCCCGCAGAAACCGTGTCCGGTCGAGCGCACGCACTGCATGCGCCCAGGCGCGACCTCGAGATGGGTCTCGATGTCGGTCCAGTACGCGAACTGGCGCCGGATCTCGGCATAGCTCTCGGCGTCCGCCTGCTCGAAGCCGCCCAGTGTCTCGTCCGAGAAGACCACGCCCCAGCCGAAGGTGTCGGCCGGCTTGTTGCGCTCGTACACCGTGATCTCGGCCTCGGGCCGGGCCTTCTTCAGCAGGATCGAGAAGTAGAGCCCGGCCGGGCCTCCACCGATGCAGGCAACGCGCATGGGGCGTCATCTTAGGAACGGGTGCCGCGCGAGCCAGGACCACGCCAGCTCGGGCCAGAACGGAAGCGGCGCACCAGTCGCGGTCGCCAACGGCCGATTCAACTGAGAGCCAGAGCATGGCCAAGAAGATCCTCCTGCCACTGTTCGCCCTCTTGGTCCTCTACCTCGGGATCGGTCTGGTGATCCGCTTCTTCGCTTCGGACGAGACCAGGATCCGCTGGCTCGTCGCAGAGATGGAAGAAGCCTACAACGCCGGCCGGCCCGGCTCGTGCGTCGGTCCGCTGGCAAAGGCCTGGCGCCACGAGGGGTATGAGCTCGACCGCGAGATGCTGCTCGGCGCCCTGTTCCAGGCGGCACGCGAGCGCGAGAAGGAGACGCGTCAACTGCGCAGCAAGGTCGATGTGGACGAGGACGCGGTCGAGGTCGTGGTGAACGGCGAGCACGCCACGCTCTCCACCCGGGCGGTGTTCTGGCGCCTGCGCGCAGGCAGCTGGGAGCAGTCTTGGCATCTGCGCATCCAGGCCGACCTCGTGGACGGCGAGGAGGGCTGGAAGATCGTGAAGAGCCGCCACGAAGACTTGGCCGGCACGCACCTCGGGCGCTAGCCGCGGGCAGCGACGCTGGGTAGCATCGCCCCCCAACCCCAGGAGGATCTCCCATGCCCATCGACGTCGGTACCACCGCCCCGGACTTCACGCTCAAGACCCAGGACGAGAAGGAATGGAAGCTCTCGGCCCACAAGGGCAAGAACGTGGTGCTGCTCTTCTATCCCCTCGACTGGTCGCCGACCTGTGAGAAGGAGAACTGCCGCGTTTCGAACGAGCCCACCATCACTGCGCCCAACACGGTGACGGTCGGCGTCAGCCGCGACTCGACCTGGTCGCACAAGGCCTGGAAAGCGGCCAAGGGCATCAAGCACGACCTCTTGGCCGACCCGCTGCTCGACGTGGCCAGGAAGTTCGGCCTGCAGCACCCGGCCGTGCCCTTCATCAGTCACCGCGCCACGGTGATCGTGGACAAGAACGGCAAGGTCGCCTTCGTGCAAGTGCAAGAGAACACGAAGGAAGAGCGCAGCTGGAGCGAGGTCCAGAGCGCTCTGAAGAAGCTCGGCTAGCAGCTAGCGGCAGCCGGAGCATGGCGCGCAGAACCTGGGTCGCGCGCTGCTTCCAAAGCCGTCATGGAAGGCGTCATGGAAGGACAGCTTTGCAGGTCGCGGAGCTGGCCGAGGCGGCTCGCGGTGGCGCTGGCGGCGAGCCTGCTGCTGCTGCTCACCCTCGAGTTCCTCGTGCGCGTGCTGCACGAGCCGCCGGTGGTGAACTCGCACATGATCTCCGATTCGTTGCTCGGCTACCGCATGCGCCGCAACATCGACTGGACGGCGAGGGACGAGAGCGGCAGTTTTCCCTACCGCCTCAACAGCCAGAGCTTCCCCGGCCCCGAGCTTCCGTCCGCATCCGCCCCGCCGCCCGCTGGCGGGCGGATCCTGTTGATCGGCGATTCCTACCTCAACCCGTGGCTGATCCGCGACGAGGACTGGGTCGGGAACGTGCTGCGCGCCGAGCTCGCCGCGCGCGGCCCGGCGCCCGAGGTCTATGCGCTGGCCTGTGACGACTACGGCACGGGCCAGGAGCTGCTCCTTCTGCGCCGTCACGGCGAGCGCGTCGCGCCCACGACCGTCGTGCTGCTCCTCTATGCGGGCAACGACGTCATCAACAATTCGCAAGGCCTAGCCGGCCGTACCACGGTCAGCCCGGGCGACTACTTTCGGCCGTACCTCGTGGACGAGGGCGAGGGCGAGCTGGTGCGACGCTACGCGCTGCCATGGAGGGCGCGCCTGCGGCACTCACGTCTCTTCGCGATCGCCGAGGCGCGCTGGCTGCGGCGCTTCGGGGTCGCCTCCGAGTTGCAGGCGGAACTCTCCGGCGAGCGCGAGCTCTCCCTGGACGAACGCGTGCAGGCCGGCCGGCTTCCCGAAGAGCACTTCGAGCTCCTGCGCGCGCCGGCTCCAGGCGGGGCGTGGGAGCGTGCCTGGCGCGAAACGGAGGTGCTGCTGCTCGCCTTCCAGCGGGACGTGGCCGCGCTCGGCGCCCGCTTCGTCGTAGTGCTGATCCCCTCCATGCTCCAGGTAGAGGACGACTCGCTCGTCGTCCTCTACGACGACGCCTTGCGCCGGGCCGGGTCCCCACCGCTCTCCGCGACGCTCGATTGGAACTGGCCCGAGCAGCATCTCGAGACCGTCTTCCACCGCGCGGGGATCGAGCACGTCATGCTGCTCGCGCCGCTGCGTCGCGAGCTCGAGCAGAACGGTCCCGCCGTGCATCGCAAGGACGGCCACATGAACGGACGTGGCCAGGCGCTGATGGGCCGGCGGCTCGCTGCGCGCCTGGCGCCGGACGCGCCCGACGAGTGTTTCGTCGCCGAAGAGAGTTCACGGCCGGTCGAGCTCGAGCGGCTCTACCCCGTCGATGCGCTCGAGCTGGACCTTGCGGCGCGGCCGTGCTTCGAGCTCATCGGCTGGGGCTGGGAGCGGTGGAGCCCTGCGGGGCCCCCGGGCCCAGGCTGGATCACGCACGGAACGGGGCTGGTCCTCGCGCCCAACCGGACGGGCACGCTGAGGCTGCGTGGTGTCTTGGCGCCGGGGAGCCACCTCCCCGTGACGCTCGTGGTTTCCCGGAGCCTCGGTCCAGAGCTCCTGCGACGGGAGCTCGAGGGCGCGGGCGAGTTCGAGCTGTCCGTCCCTGTGCAAGCCGTGCCCGAGCACGACGACGAGTGGATCGCGCTCGCGCTCGCCGGCCAGCAAAGCTCCTCCGAAGCGGCCACGCTGGTGCTGACGGGGATGAGCTTCCGCCCCTGAGCGGCGGCTCTCGGCTCATTGATGGCGAAAAGCGCGCGCACGAAGACGGCCTCCTGGTGCGTGTCAGGAGAGCACCGCGGCCCGCGTACGCGAGACACTCAGCCCCGCCTCGTGGCCTTCTGCTACTGCAGGAGCTCCTTGGCCTCGTCGCAAGTAGAGATCGCGAGGATCGATGCCGTAGGCCACGAGCGCACGTGAACGAGCGGGGAGCCGATCCCGGTTGGATGGCGGATGTGCTCCCTGGTTCTCGTTTCCTGCGGTGATTCGCCCAACTGGCAACTCCACCGAGGCTCAGACATGCACACTTGTCTCCAGGGACTCACCATGGCCCTCTTCCTCGCGGCGTGCTCCACCTCCCCCGGTGCCCCTTCGGCGCCGGGCTCATCCGGTTCCGGGGGCTACACGTTCCAGGGCGGGATCCGCGTTGCCTCCGGGAGTCCGATCGGGCTCGGCCAGAGCGTGCTCGTCCTGTACGTCCGCGCGAGCGACGACATGACGAGCAACCTTGCCATGCTGCGCACGGCCGAGCAGAACGAATTCGGCAGTGTGAGCCAGTTCTTCGACGAGTCGTCCTTCGGGAATCTCTCGTTCGCCTTCACCCACGCGCCCACCGTGGGGGACTGGTACCAGCTGCCGGAGACCTACGACAACTACATGTGGACTATGGCGGATGTGAGCAGCGCGTCGGCTCCGGCCGATGTCACGAACGCGACGGACAACCTGAACCTCGTGCAGGACTTCTCGGGGTTCTTCGGCGATGCGCTGCAGGCGGCCACGGACGGCGGCTTCAACGTGGGGTCGTTCGATCAGGTCGCCGTGGTCGTCATCGGCCCCTTTCACCGCGGCACGAGCTTCAATGCGGCCAACTTCACCCTGACGGCCGCGCCCGGCTCCTCGCCGCCGACTTTCCAGGTGAGCCTTCCCACCCTCGTAGTCTCCACCAACACCGGCTGGAGCCGCACGGCCCACGAGATGGGGCATGCCTTCGGAGACTTCGCCGACCTGTACGACGCGCCGAACCGCGATGTCGGTAACTGGGACCTCATGAGCTGCACCGATTGCGGCGCGCAGACCACGGGCTGGCACAAGGATCGGAAGGCGGGCTGGTTCACCGGCGGCTCGCGCCTGAAGGCGCTCGATCGGCCCGAGGGGACGACTCAGGAGAGCGATACGACCTCGCTGACGACCTACGAGACGCAGAACCCTCCGCCGGGTGCCATCCAGTCCCTGCGCCTCGACTGCGGCGGCGGCATCCACCTGTACGTGGAGAATCGCCGCGGGATCGCTGGCCAGGTCGGGAGCCAGGCCCTGCCCGCAAGCGGAGTGATCGTGACCGACGCCGACGACAACGCGGACGTGGCCAACACGACGCGCCCTCCGATCCTCCTGTTCGCTGGCCCGCTGACGAGCGGGCAGATCTTCACCGATCAGACCTACGGCCCACTGCGGCTCGAGATCGGAGGAACGCCGCCGGACCTCACCGTCACAACCGTCTGGGGGCCGGATCCCTACTACGACCTCGCGATCAGCCCCTGGCAGCCGCCGCCCTACGAGAGTCCCGACATCTGGATCGACAGTCCCGCGAACGGCTGGGACACCTACCAGTACAAGAGCGCGCTGAAGAACCCGTTAGTCGCGGGAAACCCGATTCGAAACGGAGACAAGCCGCGCACCGGCCAGGTCAACCGGGTCCATGCCCGGATCCAGAACACCGGAAGCACCGATGCGAGCAACGTCCGCGTGTCCTTCCTGGCATCCACGCCACCGGGCATCGGAGACACGGGAAACTGGTCGCTCCTCGAGCGCGTGACGATCCCGATCCTCGCGGCGGGAGCCAGCGTGGTCGCCGGGCCGGTGGAATGGACGCCGCGCGTTGCCACGCACTCCTGCATCAAGGCCAGGATCGATCACCAGCCCGAGGAATTGAACGCCAACAACAACGAAGCCCAGGAGAACATTGACGACTTCGACACGACCTCCACGAGCCCCTGGCACGTGATCGAGTCCGAGGTCCTCGTGTCCAACCCGACGCGCTTGTTCCAGAACCTCCGACTCGAGATGAGCGGGCTGCGGCCGGAATGGACGGGATGGGTCAGCGAGCGCTTCGTCTCGCTCGCTCCAGGGGCGAGCCGGCTCGTGAAGTACCGGATCGATCCCGGCCTGACTCCCCTGGGTGAGCCCGTGAGCGCGGACGTCAGCATCGACGGATGGGTGCGGGTGGGGGACGCGGATGCCCTGATCGGGGGCGTGACCGCGGCCGTCCACCTGGTCGAGAAGGCGAGCCTGACCCTCGGCCGCACCGGCCCGCAGCTCCCGCGCCTGGAGGAGCTCAGTGACGTGATCGTCACGGCGACCCTGGGCCCCGTGGCCGCCGGCTACATCGTGCGTCTCGATGTGACCGCGGAGCCGTCGGGCAAGTCCTCCTCCCACACGGCCACGACCGACGGCAGCGGCCGGGCCCGTTGGAGCCTGGATCGCCTGCGCCAGTCGGGTGCGCTCGTGGAGCTGAGGCCGGGCGGCAAGTACGTGTTGACGGCCGAGCTCCCCTCCAACGGCCGTCTGGCCGAGACCACATCCGCGCCTCTAGCGCTGGCAATTCGGCCCTGAAGATCCGGGGCCTTGGCCGAGCCGCTACGTGGTTCTCTCCTTCCACACCCAGGCGCCGGAAGCGCTCGTCGAAATCGAAGCAGGGGATGCATTTGCCCGCGAGTCGGCGAGCGAGGGTCCCCAGAGAGAGCAGGGCGTCGGAGGCGGGGCGCGAGGCGCAGGGCAGGGGGACGCGACGAGTTGCTGAGGCCGGCCTTCTCATCCCATCTATCCCCAGGCCGAAGGCCGCGCCGATCACGATCGCGATCAGCGCTACGCCGGCCAGCGCGAAGTTGACGGCCGGGCCCGCGATCGCAATCAGGGCCTCGATGCGCGAGTTCTTCGGGATCTCGCTCATGCGCGCCATACCGCCGAGCGGCCACAGCGTGATGTCCGCCACGCGCAGCCCGAAGCCGCGCGCCACCAGGCTGTGTCCGAGCTCGTGCAGCAGCACGCAGCCGAAGACGAGCCCCCGTCAGCCGAGGCCGCGAGCGCGTTCTCGGAGTACACGAACAGCACGTAGTGCCAGCAGCAGGAAACGTCACGTGATGCCGCACGGAAATCCCGAAGGCGTTGCCGATCTTGAAGGAGCCGTTCACGGGCGCCGCGCTGTCTCTGCAACCTCAGCGGGCGCCGAGCTTCCGGAATCCGACGGGTGTCACCGCCGACGTCGCCCCGGATTCTGTGCGCCGAGGCTCCCGTCCGGGTTGGCGCGCTGGGCGAAAACCAGACCGGCGGATTCGTCGGTCAGCCAGGTCAGGGTGAGCACGTTGCTCGTTGCGCGGGCAGCGAGCAGGCCGACGGGCTCGGGTCCGGAGAGCTCGGTCGCACCGAGGACGAGCGTGCCCTGCGCATCCAGGCGGTAGAGATGGATGGCCGCGTTGCCAGGGCTGGACGACTGGTCGGCAAGAACGAGCGACAGCGCGTTCGCGTGCCAACGCGCCTCGAAGCGCGAGAGGGCCGTGTGCAACAGCGGCGCGACGGCGAGGCCGTCGTCGCCCCAGAGGCGCTGGCCGAGCCCGGTCATGCGCTGTGCCCACACCTGCTGGCCGAACACGTCGTGACGCCAGGCGACGTAGAGATCATCGCCGTTTCGAGTGAGGGTCGGGTCGAACTGCCGCTGGCCGAGTAGCGAGACGCGCCGGCCCTCCGGCTCGAAGCGCAGCGCGCCATCTGCGGAGAGGTGCTGGAGGCGCAGCGGCACCGGGGTCCCCTCGGATTCGGCACCCTGCGTCCAGAGGACGAACAGGCCGCCCTCGCCGTCCGCGAGCGTCGCCGGCAACGTGTGCCGCGATGAGGGTGTCACCGCCGTGACTTGTACGGGCGCGGGCCACAGGACCGTGCCGCCGCCGGAGACTCGTGTCGTGCTGATCGCGCGCGTGTAGGCACCCGGTGAATCCCACACGAGGTAGACGCCGCCTGCGCCATCGTCGTGCATGGAGAGCACGCGGAAGTTCGAGCCCACGCCGGAGCCGACCGTCAGGGCCTGCGGCCAAACCGCGGTGCCCGCGATCGTGTAGCGCTGGACGACCATCGTGCCGGCCTGCACCCACAGCACGAGCGCGTCGCCGTCCGGCAAGCCGTGCAGGTGACTCAGCGCGCCACTCCCGAGCCCAGCGGGCGTGATGCCCGCGCCCCACAGCGCGGCGCCGCGGGCGTCGAAGCGCTGGACCGCCAGCGGTCCGCCCGAGAACTCGGGCGTGGCACCGGAGACCACGGCGCTGCCATCGGCGCAGACCGCGAGTCGCGGCGTCGGCGTGGTGCAGTTCGCGAAGGCGTGCACGACCAGGCCGCCCGCCATCAGGATCCGCCCCGCCGCGCTCACGCGCTGCACGCGCAGGGCGCCGAAGCACTGCTGGTCCACCCACGCCACCCAGGTCGAGCCGTCGGGGCCCAGAGCCATGGCGTGCTCCGCGCTCCCGATGCCGACGGTCTGGCCGAGCACCAGCGGTGCGGCGGGATCGGTAGGCCAGCCGGCGCGCGCCGCCGGGACGGCGAGCAACGCTGCGGTCAGGGTGAATCGCCGTAGAGAGGCCATGGGGGGCACCGGTCGAGGACTGGAATCACCAGCGGTCACGAGTACGCGCTGATTCTAGCCCAACTCCCGCTTGCCAAAGGGCGCAGAACCTGAGGTCCATCATGCTCGAGCCGCGTGCCTGCGTGTCGATCTCTGCGCCCTCGAGCGAGCGCGGGCGAGTTCGAGCTGTCCGTCTGCGTGCAAGCAATGCCCGAGCGCGACGACGAGTGGATCGCGCTCGCGCTCGCCGGCCAGCAGAGTTCATCCGAAGCGGCCACGCTGGTGCTGACGGGGATGAGCTTCCGCCCCTGAGCGGCGGCTCTCGGCTCAGGCCGCGCGCCGCGTCGAAGACTCCCGGCGCAGCGCCCAGGTGTCGCGCAGCGAGAGCGCCGCGGCGGCGAGGAGAACCCAGAAACCGCTGCGGGTCTCGACCGAGGCCAGCGCGCCGAGCTTGGCCACGACCACCAACAGCGCCAGCCCGAACACGTCCAGCATGGCCCACTTCTCGAGCTCGAGCACCGCGCGCGCGAAGCGCTCCGGCGCGCGGCTCCAGCGCAGCAGCACGATGCCAGCGAGGCGCGCCAGCGGCAGCAGCACGACGAAGAACAAGACGGCCGCGCCCAGCACGTACTCGCCCTCGTCGAGCATGCGGCGGCTGGCGCTCCAGACGGAGTACTCGTGGTCCCAGAAGCGAAACTTCTCGACCACCATGAGCGGCAGGAACAGTCCGAGCGCGAACAGACACAGCGCCGTGAGGCTGGCCCAGCGCTCGGCGCGGTTCGCCACGGGCACGCGCACGAGCTCGCGCGGCGAGGTCAGCAGGCGTTGCACCGCTATCGTCGCGAGCATGGAGAGCAGGATCCCGGCTCCGAAGACGTAGATGCCGCGCTCGGCGTAGGCCTCGGACAGGATCCCGAGGTGCACCGAGCCGATCAGGATCGCGATCACGAACACGTCGAGCATCGACCAGCGCCCGAGGCGCTCGAGCGAACGCACGAGGCGCGTGCGGCGCTGCTCCTCGACCGGCCGGAACAAGACGAGCGCCAGCGCGCCCAGCTTCGTGATCGGGAAGACCACCGAGAACGCGAGCACGATCAGCGCCAGCAGCACCTCGCCCGAGCGCGCCAGGTCGGCGATGCCGCCGAGTACCGAATAGTCGTCGTGGGCGAGGCCGCTGCGCAGCGTCACCACCGGGAGCTCGAGGCCAGCCGCCAGCGTGCCGCACGCGAGCAGCAGCACGCCTACGGGCAGGAGCGGGCGACCGGACTCCTTCCAGAGCGAAGCCATGGCCAGGCGAGTCTCCCGGACGGGCGCCGGGGGACGCAACCCTCGTCCGCGGAGCCCGGCCTCAGGTGCGCCGGAGCCAGAAGCGGAACGCCAGCGCCGAGGCGCCCACCAGCACGAGCAGGATCGCGCCGTTGACCGCCAGGGCGGTCTGGGCCGTGCGCCGGAAGTCGAGCGAGCTCGACTCGTTGAGCTCGGTCACGATCTGGCTGCACAAGCCGAGGATCACCTTGTAGATCGCGTCGTATTCCTGGTCGAGCGCGCCGCCGATGCGGCCGGCGCCGTTGATCGTGTTCCAGCGCTGCATCGTGACCGCGAGGAACCGATCAATCTCGGTGCCCAGTCGTTCGAGCTGCTCGGCCCGCGCCGGCTCGCGCGCCGCCGCCTGCTCCACGCTCGGAACGCCGCCCTCCAGGGCGTCGGCGACGCGCTTGGCGGAGCGATTGAGCGGCACCAGCACGTCGCGCTGCAGATCCTGGCTCTCGTCGCCCGCGACCACTTCCTCGAACCACAAGTGCGCGTCGGCCACGTCGGTGCGTATGTTCTCGCACATCTGCATCAACGCGATCTTGGGTTCGCGCGAGTCGTTCGCGCGCAAGAAGGAGTAGTAGCTCAGGGCCGAGCCCAGCACGAGCGCGAGCACGACCGCCAGCAACCCCACTACGGCCAGCGGATTCCGGCGCACGAAGCGCTCGAAGCGGTAGGAAGCGCTCGGCGGACGCGCCTTGATCGGCTCGCGCCGTAGGTAGCGCTCGACGTCGGCCGCCAGCTCGGCCGCGGACGAATAGCGCCGATCGCGTTCGCGCTCGAGCGCCTTGATGGTGATCCAATCGAGGTCGCCGCGCACCAGGGCTTGCAGGGCCGAGCGATCGGTGCGGCGCTTGGCGGCAACCTCCTCGGCCTCCTTGCGCAGCCGCGTCAGGCGCGAGCTCGGACGGGCCGACTCCTCCTCGCGCACGGAGCGCAGGAGCTTGGGCAACCCGCCATCGGTGACGTGACGATCGTGGGGCGGCTGACCCACGATCAGCTCGAACAGCACCACGCCGAGCGAGTAGACGTCGGCGCGCGCGTCGATCTCGTCCGAGGGCAACTCGATCTGCTCGGGACTCATGTAGCGCGGCGTGCCAAGGAACTGGCCCTCGCGCGTGAGCAGGTTCGCGCTGGCGTTCTCGGTGCGCAGGATCTTCGCCAGGCCGAAGTCGATCACCATCGGAACGTGGCGCCCATCCTGGCTCGATACCAGGACGTTCGAGGGCTTCACGTCGCGGTGCAGGATGCCGCGCTGGTGCGCGTGGTGGATCGCGCGACAGACCGTGACGAAGAGCTCCAGGCGCTCGCGCACGGTGAGGCGGTTGCGGTCGCAGTAGTCGGTGATGGGCTCGCCGGCGACGTACTCCATCACGAAGTACGGGCGCCCTGTCTCGGTCTGGCCCGCGTCGAAAACTTTGGCGACGTTCGGGTGGTTCATCAGCGCGAGCATCTGACGCTCTTGCGAAAAGCGCACGAGCACCTCGCGCGTGTCCATGCCCAGCTTGACGAGCTTGAGCGCCGCCTTGCGTCGGAACGGCTCGCTCTGCTGCACCAGGTACACGGTGCCGACGCCGCCCTGGCCTAGGACGTCGAGAATCCGGTAGGGACCGATCTCCGTGGGGTGGCTGGTGAACATCCTGTGCTCGATCAGGCTGGGCACAACTACAAGGCTACCCCATGTCCGGAAGTTGGAACGGCTAGGCCTGGTTCCCTGGAAGGATGCCACATTTTTTCCCCGGTCCCTACCTGCGACGGCCGCGTCAGGGAGCCCGCGGATCGAGCTCCGTGTCGGTGCTCGGAGGAGTTCGACTTTCGCCCGCGGGAAAGCGAACGCGCCCACGCTCTCCGCCCTTGCGTGCGGGATCGACGCGCTTCAGCACGAACCGGCGCAGCAGCGTGAGAGGTCGTGCCAGACCGCCATGCAGGCGCACCAGGAACGGCTTTCGCCGCGCGAGCGCGAGCTCCCCGGGCGTCAACAGGTCCGGGCGACAACGCAGGCGCAGCTTCGTGAGGTGGTAGCGGTCACCGGCCTGGAAGCGGCGCGCGATCCAGGACACGGGCCAGCGTCCGCGCAACCGAGCGAACGGACAGCGCCAGGAAATCTGGAAGTCGAACAGGTAGGGACGAGAGTCGCTCCCGACCAGCACGTTCTCGCACTTCTCGAGATCGACGTAGGCCAGGCCGCGGCGGTGGATCTCGGCCAGGCCCGCCGCCAGGCGCGGGAAAAAATCGTCGGGCACGCGCTCGCCGCGCTCGAGCGGATGTCCCTCGATGAACTCGTGCGTGATCCCGTGCCGGCCCCAGCGTCCGGTGAAGCGCGGCACGATGTCGAGGTCGTCCACCTCGCTGAAAACCGCCGATTCGTGCCAGGAGTGCAGGCGCCCGATCCACGCGAGCGGCAAGCCGCACAGGGAAGCCCGACGGCCGATCTTCAGCACGATCTTGCGCGGCTCATCCCCGCCCAGGGTCTCGTACAGCGCCGTGTAGGCGAAGAAGTCGTGCTTGAAGATGCGCACCAGGCCGTAACGCGCGCGCGCGAGCTCGATCTCCGCCGGCGGAGGTTCCTTGCCCAAGGCCAGGAGCCAGCTCGGTGTAGCGCGTTCCTCGGACAAGGCGTGGGATCTCTCGACGCCCGAGTCTACGGACTAGGGGCGAACGCTCCGCACGCGCGGCTCGGAATCCGCGCGAGGAGAAGCGCCTGTGAGGCCGCGCTGCGTGTGTCCCCTCGACGCGTCGCGGCGCTAGCCCGGTCGGGCGAGGCCGCTCGCGCGCGAAGCCGCAGCAGGGACTCTTTCGACGGGCTGCTAGACTGGGCCCGACGTTCCGGATTGGCCAACGCCGCGCATGACCTCGGAGCACCCCCGCGACCGGCTGGCCCTGGCGCTCGCTCTCCTGCAGCTCCTGCTCGGCCTCTTGTGGGGCGGCTTCCACGAGATCGGGGGGCTGATCACCGAGACCGACTTCTACGGGATGTACGCGCCGGGAGCGCAGGCCCTGGCGCGCGGCGAACCCTACGACTACACGCGCAGCGGACCGGGGCTCTCGGCTCTCCTCGCGCTGTTCTGGGCCGGGGGCGCCGACCTCTTCGTGGTGGCGAAGTGCGTTGCGGCTGTATCCTTGGCGGCGCTCGGACTCGCGGCCTACTTCGTCGGCTCGCGCGCGGCCTCGACGCGGGTCGGGCTGGCTCTGCAGGGGCTCGTGTACCTCGTGCTGCAGCGCTTCGCCTTCGTGGCGGGCAACGACGTGCCGGCTGCGGCGCTGGCCTGGATGGCGCTGGCGCTGTTGGCCATGCACTCGCGGCCGACGACGCGCACGTGCTTGGTGGCAGGGCTGTGCGCCGGGCTCTCGTTCCTCACGCGCTACACGGGGTTCGCGCTGGTCGTGGCCGTCGCCGGCGCGTTACTCGTCTTCCTGCGTCCCTGGGATCTTCGCGCGCGCCTGCGCGCGACGGGCACATTCCTGGGCGGCGCGCTGCTGGCAGTGTCTCCGTGGCTGATCGCGAGTCAGGTCTGGTTCGGGACTCCGCTGCACAACAAGGCCTACGCGTTGATCGCACTGGACGCCTTCGCTGGCAGCGGCGATCGCTACGACCAGGGACTGCTGGAGCGGATGGAGGAGCGCTTTCACTCCCTGGGCGACGTGCTGCGTCACGATCCGCTGCAACTCGCCGGCTACTACGTCTTCGACTTCTTCGAGGACGCGAACCAGCTGCTCCAGGACGTGGTTCTGTTTCCCGCCTACCTATGGGTCGGGCTCGGGCTGGCGCTGCTCGGAACGCGCGCCTTGGCACGGCGCTGGTTGCTCGGATTGGTCGCGCTCTTCGCGCTGCTTTGCTTCGCGAGCGCGGCCCTCGCGCCCTACCAGGCCCGCTACTTCCACGCGCTCGTACCGGCGCTGCTCCTGCCGGTCGCGGCCGCCTTCGCCGAGCCGTGGACGCTCGGGAGCCGCGCCCTCGGCGCGTTCCAGCGCGCGATGGTGGCTGTCGCCGTGCTCGTGATCGCCGGCGGGTCGGCATACAAGACGCACGAATACTTGACCAGCGAGCCGACCGAGCTCTTGGACGCGCGCGTGGTTCTGGCGCAACACGGGCGGCCGGGCGAGCGCTTGATGGCGCGCAAGCCACACCTCGGCTCCATGACTGGGCTCGAGACACTCGGGGTCCCCGCGGGGAATCTCACGCGCGTGCTCGAGCTGGCGCGCCTCCGTGGAGTCCGCTACCTCTACGTGGGGCCCGCCGAGGTCAAGCTGAACCAGGAGCTGGCGCCCCTGGCCGCGGCGGAGGGCGTACCCGATTCGCTGCGCCTCCTGCACCGGCACGAATCGCCGAACGCCTGCTTGTACGCGCTCGAGTGAGCCCTGGCGTAGGCCAGAAGGCTGTTTTTATATACTTGTTCGTATAATACTTGGAGGTATAGTCGCCTCC
>JABFRZ010000382.1 GCA_013140785.1 Planctomycetota bacterium
GCGCGGGGCCGGCGACCGCCGGCGCGGGAACGGGCTCCTGTCCGGAGCGGGCCGGCCGGAGGGTGGGGAAGAGGAGGACGACGGAGGCGAGGGCCGTGACGTGGAGCTGCACACCCCATTCTTCGCGCCCGCGTGGACGTTAGTCACGTCGAGTCCAAAAACATCGGAGCCTCCGGGCACGAGGCCCACGGGTTGAAGCCCGAAGAAGCGCAGCATCCGCTGCACGAGCTCGCCCGCCGAGCGCTCGGCGCCGTCGTCGCCGGCGAGCGAGACCAGGGGATAGCCGGTCCAGCGCATGACCACTGGAGCCGGCCCCCACTTCCACAACCGACTTGTTGCGTCGAACCGTGACCCAGGTCGCCTTCAGACTTAGGATCTGAACGTCGTCGGCGCGCCCCTCGTTCGCACCGCTCTCTGGACTCCGCCCCGGAGTCGAACCGGAGCAGTTCGCACCCAGAGGGTCTACCGGGGCACGACCTCCTCCCGGAGGCGCGAGCGATGGGGCGGGAGCGCTTGGGTGGCTCGTACCGGGTCGCTCGGGAGAGGAGCGCCGCAATTCCCCCGCCGGGCGCGGGAAGCGGCGACGCGCGGTCGAGGCGTGCTGCTCTACGTTCGCACCCTGCGCATGGACACCCACCGCCGCCGCGGTGCTGAGCTCTCGCCCGCGCTGGACACGAGACGCCCCGAGCTTCGCTCGACCGCTGCCTTGACCGATTCCCGCGGACGAGCTGCTTCGCGCCCGCGCGCTCGCGCTGCTGAGGGCTTCAACGGAAGCGGCCGAAGCGCCCGCCCTCGGAGGCGTTCGGCAGCGGGGCGCCGAACAGCTCGACCACGCGGTCCATGCGCTGGTCGGCCAGGTAGAGCACGCGCTTCCCGTTGGCTGCGACGCGGAAGATGATGCCGCGGAAGGTGTCCCCCGTGTAGCGCACGCTCCCGCCGCGGACCGTCGGCCCGTCGATGCGCTGGGACGGCGCGCTCGCGTCGAGAGGCACGGCGTGGAGCTGCAGCATGTCCTCCGGCTCGGGGGGATCGTCGCCCTCGCGGCCGGTGGTGTAGACGACGATGTCGCCCTGCCCCGCGAAGCCGAATCCGTCGAGGTGATTCGTCACCCCATAGGGCGCGGTGTCGCCGGCGTTGAGCTCGAGAGGCGCTGCGGAACCGTCGACCGGAACGGCCCACAGGGCAATCGGGGCGCCGAAACTGGCCCGTCCGGTGAAGATGGCTACCGTGCCGTTCGGGTGGAGCTTGAAGTGGTAGGTGGTCGTCACGGGGGCGCTGAGCAAGAGCGGGGACTCCGGTCCGTCGAGCGCCGCGCGGTAGAGCTGCCGGTCCTGGCCCGAGCCGGTGCCGTAGACGAGCAGCAGGTGAGTCCTGTCCGGCAAGAGCTCGTACGTAGTCACGTACCCGTCCCCCAGCGGCCCCGAGAGCGAGCGGGGGGGCACGCCACCTTCGATCGGAACCACGAAGAGCTCGCCGTCGGTGACAAGGTCGTGCTCGTACACGACCAAAGATCCGTCCGCCGTGATCTTCGGCGTCGTGGGACCGTACCAGTTGACGTGGGAGCCAAAAGAGCTGAGCGGGACGGGGCTCGAGCTGGCGTCCAGGGGAACGCTGAAGAGCCTGCCCAACGTGCCGAAAGCTCCGCGGCGATAGACCAGCCGGCTGCTGTCCGGGGAGATCAAAAGATACTGCGCCAAGGTGGAGGCGTTGTCGTTGTTCAGTCGCACGGGAGGCGGGGAGCCATCCAGGTCCGCCGCATAGGCAAGTCCTCCTCCGGCCTGAATGCCCTCGATCACGTAGACGACCCGAGTGCTGTCGGGCGTGAGCACGAAGCCGAAGATGCGATTGCTCTCCTGGATCAGGACGGGCGAGGCGTGCCCGTCGAGCGGAACGGAGTACAGGCCGATGTTCGTCTGGAACACCACGGTCTGGCTGTCCGCGGTGATGGCGAACGGCCCCATGGTTCCAGCGAGCTCGACCGGGCTCGAGCTGCCGTCGATCCTTGCGCTGGTCAGGTGGGTGGGCCCATGGCCGGCGCCGTAGATCACATGGCGGCTGTCGGGACTGATGCCGAAGAAGCGCTGGTAGGCCGGCCGCGGATCCAGCTGGACGGGGCTCTCTCCTCCCAGCGGATTCACGCTGTGGATTCTCCCATCGAGATAGACCGCCCAGCGGCCGTCCGGGCTGACCTCGAAGCGGCCCACGTTCGCACCCGTCGGCGTGGAGAGCTTGTAGCTCTGGGCGGCGGCGCCGTGGCCAGCGAGACACGCAGCGCCGACGAAGAAGGCTGCACAGCGGCACGCAGCGCGTGAGAGCGCGGATCCAACGTCCATGGGATCAACCTTCCTGTCGGCCGCAGTGTCGCCGCGGATCTCGTGCTGAGGAGTGCGCCCTCCAGGCGGCGCGCTCGCTCTCGCGTTCCCCGAGAGAGCGTAGAACCGCTCCGAGAACGCGGGTCAAAGTTCCCCCTTGGTTCCCCGCTGGTTCCCCGATTTCGGGCTTCCTGGCCGGGCTTCTTCGGGCCTGAATCCGCCTCCAGGGCCGATCTGTGCGCGATCAGAGGGGAACTTCGGCGTCGTGGCGGTGTCGAGAGGGGAACTTCAGAGCCGCGGGAGGCTCCCGGGGTCTCTGCTTCGTCCTCGGGCTCACCCGGTGAAGCTGAAGAGTTTCTGGCGGCTGTGATCGCGCTCGTTGCCAATCCGGTCGAGCACATCGGAAGTGATGTCGCCGGTCGGGTACTCGCCCGTGAAACACGCGTTGCAGAACTGCTGGATCTCGGGGTTCCCGGCGCGGGCCGCATCGTTCATGGCCTCGCGATCGAGGTAGAGCACGAAGTCCGCGTCGAGCGCCGCGGCCACCTCGCGCGTGTCCCGCCCGCTAGCCACGAACTCGGTCTTGGTGGCCATGTCGATGCCGTAGGGACAGGGCGAGACGAGCGGGGGGCTGGTGACGGCGAGGTAGACCCTGCGAGCGCCGGCTTCGCGCGCCATGCGCACGATGCGCCGCGCGGTGTTGCCGCGCACGATCGAGTCGTCCACCAGGAGCACGTTCTTGTCCTTGAACTCGATGGGGATCGCGTTGAGCTTGCGCCGCACTGAGGTCTGGCGCGAGCCCTGGTTGGGCATGATGAAAGTCCGCCCGATGTAGCGGTTCTTCACGAGCCCCTCGGCATAGGGGATCTCGAGCCGGGCGGCCATGGCCAAGGCTGCGTCGCGTGACGAGTCGGGAACGGGAATCACGACGTCCGGCCGGGGAGCATCCGCGTCCTTCCATTGCTGGGCGAGCGCCTGGCCGAAGCGCGAGCGCGTCTTGTAGACCGAGATCCGGTCCAGCATGGAATCCGGGCGCGCGAAGTAGACCAGCTCGAAGATGCAGGGGCGGTGCGGCTTGCTCGAGACCGCGCGTCGGTGGACCTGGCGGTTCGCGTCGATCAGCACGGCCTCGCCCGCGCCCACGTCCTGGTGATCCTTGTAGCCCACGACGTCCAGGGCCACGCTCTCCGAGGCCACCGCGTAGAAGATGCCCTCCTCGCCCTGCCGCACCCCCATGACCATGGGCTTGATGCCGAACGGATCGCGGAAGGCCACCAGGCCCACGTCTGGCAGAATGGCCACGACGGAATAGGCGCCCCGCACCTGCTGGTGGACCGCCTTGACGGCCGCGAACACGTCGTCTGGCTTCACCAGGCGTCCCGTGGGCACGCGCTCGGACAGGGCGCGCACGAACACGTACAGGATCACCTCCAGGTCGCACGACGAGTTCAGTCGCGTGCCGCTGCTCTGGGCGTGGTGCTCCTTGAGCTCGAGGAAGTTCGTGACGTTGCCGTTGTGGGCCATCCCCACGCCGAGCGGAAAGTTGACGTGGAACGGCTGCGCATCGTCGAGACTGCCGGGGCCCACCGTCGGGTAGCGCACGTGTCCGAGGCCGAGGTTGCCGCGCAGACGCAGCATGTCGGTCTCCGAGAAGGCGTCCCTCACCAGACCCGCGCCCTTCTTGACGTGGAAGATGTCCGTGAAGGTGATGATGCCCGCGGCGTCCTGACCGCGGTGCTGGATGGCCAGCAAGCCCTCGTAGATGGCGGGGGCGACATCTACCCCGTCGGGACCGTAGACACCGATGAATCCGCACATGGGGTGTGGCTCTGGGGCTGCGACTCCTTGGGCTTTTCGAGCCGCTTTTTGGGAGCGCCGGAAGACGGACAGGATACGCCGCGGCGACAGGACCTACAAGTCCGTCGGCGCCTGCTGGAGCGGCACCGCGCTGCTGCGCGCACCAGCCGCTGGTGCGAGTGTCCGCGCCGACGCGAGTTGCCGCTCGATCCAGCGCACGATCTCGGTCGCCGCCACGCGCGGGTGAGTCGAATCGAAGCTGGCGGCATAGCGCCGGCCGCGCTCCGAGTGACCGTAGAGCGGATCGTAGTAGCGCTGGAGCAGGAGCTCGACCAGCTCGGCCTCGCGTCCGCTCGCGAGCATGGCCACGAGCTCGCCGTTCCAGCGCGACCCGAGGCGCGTCTCGATGAACGGGAGCTGACACGCCAGCTCCGCGCGGCTCTCGGGACTGACGAGGTAGTCCTCGAGCAGGACGCGCACGCGCCGCGCTGGCTGCGCGGTGAGCTCCAGGGCCACGCCGCCATCGAGCGCGCGCCAGACGGGCTCGGGCAGGATCAGGTCGCCGACCTTGCGGCTCTCGCCCTCGATCACGCACGTCCCTCCGAAGTCGCGGCCAATGCGCTCGGCCAGGCGCGATTCGAACAGCTTCTGCGAGGCCGGCTCCAAGCCCACCATTCCGAGGATCGAGCTGCGGTGCCCCGCCATGCCCTCGAGATCGAGCACCCACTCCGGGCGCAGCCGCGCCAATTCACGCAGCACCAGCGTCTTGCCCACGCCGGTCAGCCCGCGCAGGACGAAGCTGCGGGGCGCGCACCAGGCCTCGATTCGGCCGCGCACCTGCTGCCGGTAGGCGCGGTAGCCACCCTCGATGCCGAGCACCTCCTCACGGCCGAGGCCGCGCAGCAAAGTGACCACGGAGCGTGAGCGCAACCCACCGCGCCAGCAGTACAGCACCACCGAATCCGGCGTGGGCTCGGCCGGGTCGGACGCGAGCTCGCGCTCCAGTCGCGCGATCCCGAAGGCCGTCAAGTGCTCGACGCGCTGCTCCAGATCGAGCACCGGGAGCTCCCAGCCGCACCGCTCCGCGATCTCGGCGGCGAAGACAGCGATCTTGGCGCGTGTGCGCACGCGGGCTTCCTCGAAGGCCGACTCGGGCGACTTGCGCGCGTAGAGCGTGCCGATCAGGGCGCGCTCGAGGTCGTCGAACAGCGGCACGTTGACCGCCCCTGGCAAGTGATCCGCGGTGAACTCCGCCGGACTGCGCAGGTCGATCAGATGGCGCGGTCGCCGGTCCAGAACGGCGGCGGCGCTGGCCATCGGCACGGGCAAGAGCGTTCCGCTGGCCATTGGCAAACGGGCAGTCTACTCGGGCGACGTCCGCAGGTGAGCAGCGGCTCAGCGGGGCGGCGGCCCGTGTCGGCCGCGCTCGCTCGCGCGGCGTTCGTGCAGCGCGCGCAGAGCCTCCAACCGCTGCGGCAGGGGCATGCGTTCCAGGCGCCGGATCTCCTCATCGGGAAGCCCCAGGCGCTCGCGCATCCCGGCCAGCGCGCGCAGGCTGTTGGGCCCACGTCGCTCTGCCAGGCGCTCGAAGAGCGCGCGCCGCACCTCGTGAGGAGCCTGCTCCAAACGCCGGAGCAGCGTCTCGGGCAAGCGCGAGCGCACCTCGCGGCCGCGCTTCCGGAAGCGCTCGCGCAGGTCGGCGTGCTCGGATACGTCGTTCGCGGATGCGTCGTGCCCGGAGGCGTCGGCGCGCTCGGGGCCGAGGCTCCGCGGCCCGTTCGGCGCGCGCGGCGGAGAATCGGCCAGGGAGCGTTCCTGCGCGCGCAGCGTACGGGCGCGCTCGAGAAGTCGTGCGCGCGCAGCGCCCGGGAGCTTCTCGAACTCCTCGAGGTGACGTTCGAGCCGCGCGCGCTCTTCGCGCGGACGCGCACGCAGGCGCTCGCGCAGGCGTTCGACCGTGGGGCGCGCACTCGCCGCGACGGCCGGGCTCGTCCCGGGCGCCTCCGCTCGGCCAGCATCTGTGCACGCGCACAACCCGAGGAAGAGCACACCCGCGCCGAGCAGAGCGAGCACGTCAGTTCCCCTCGCCGGCCGGCGCCTCGAGCCCGCCAGCGCCGATCAGCCCGCGCTCGGTGTCTTGCAGGAGGCTCTCGTCGTATTCCAACAGGAGCTCGTCCACCGGGTCCAAGCTGGCCAGCCACACGTCCAAGTCCTCGTCGTGCACGAGCTCCCAACGCTCGACGGTGTAGGCGAGCAACTCCTCGTCGGTCTCGAGGTCCTG
>JABFRZ010000166.1 GCA_013140785.1 Planctomycetota bacterium
GCCTTGCACGGCGTCGTGCGCAGCACCGAGCGCCGCTTTCCGCCGACCGGCCGCGACACGCTCCGCTGCCTGGCCGCTCGCACGGCCCTGTTCCTCACTTGGCAGCGCCTGCGCGAGACCGGGCCCGCGGCCGATTGACCCCTCCGCGGGCCGTCGCTATCCTCCCGGCCCTCGCTGGTCGGACGCGCTGCCCGCGCGGCTCGCGCCGATCGCGCTACCCCGTGGTGTAACGGTAACACAACAGGTTTTGGTCCTGTCGTTCATGGTTCGAATCCATGCGGGGTAACCAGCTCGTGTGCTGCGCTCGGCGGACTTTTCAGCGACGCCGAAGGAAGGGGTCCGAGCGGTAGAAGCCCGCGCGTCGGGCGGCGAGTTCGCGCTCGGACGCGCTCGGCTCTTCGCGCGAGAACGTGCAGCCGAGCCCGTCTTCGAACTCGGCCTGGATACGGCGCGCGAGCTCGGCGGGCTCGAGCGCGGGCGCATGCGCGCGCAGTACGGCCACGCCCTCCTCGAGCGCGCTCGCGCCCAGCTTGATCGAACCGTGGTGCAAGACGCGACTCGCGCTGCGGCGCTGGGCCGAGCCTACGCCCTTGCGTCCATCCCAGGCGAGGTCGAGCGGGGTCGATTGGTGGAAGCACATGCCCGTGGCGGCGCGATCGGAGGCGAGTCCGTCGCGCCCGCGCAGCTCGGCGCGCACTCCGAGCGTCGCGAAGGCCCTTGCGAGTAGGCCATGCACACGCTCGTAGGAATTGCGCACTTCGCCGCGGAAGAGAGCGTGCGTCTCCGCGGCGGCGATCGAGAAGGTGAGCTCGTCCTGGTGGTGGATCGCGCCCCCGCCGCTGAAGCGGCGCACGAGGACCTGCTCGGAGGCCAGAGGCGCGAACTGCTGCCAGCGCTGAAAGTAGCCCAGCGACAGCGCGTGCGGCTTCCAAGTGTAGAAGCGCAGCACCGGACGTGAATCCGCGCCGGCGTGCAGCGCCTCGTCGAGCGCCATGTTCCAACCCGGCTCGCCCGCCCAGGTGACCAGCAGCCGCCAGGCCTCGCGGCCGCTCATGGGCTCACACCACTAGTGCTTCGAGGCGGTGATGAACGCCTCGTAGGCGGCGGCGTCGAGCAGCTCGGGGCCGTCGAGCGCCTTCGAACGCGGCTGCATTCGGATCAACCAGCCCTGGTTCCACGGATCGCGCGACAGGATCTCGAGGTGCTCCTCGACATGGACGTTGATCTCGGTGACCGTGCCGGCAACGGGCGCGTTCATGTCGGCCACGGCCTTGACCGACTCGATCTCGCCGAAGGTCTCGCCGGCCTCGATGCTGCGGCCGGGCTCGGGCAGGTCGCAGTAGACGAGGTCGCCCTCGTTGCCACTGCACAGCTCCTGCACGGCGAAATCGGTGATGCCGATGAGGACATCCTCGCCGGAGAGCTTCACCCATTCATGGGTCTTCGTGTACTTGCGATCGTTGGGGCGCATGGGGGCAGGGATCCTACTTCTTGCGGGTCCTGGAATAGAAGGGCAGTTCTCGCACGCGACACGGCTGGCGTTTGCCGCGCACGTCGAGCTCGAGCTGCTCGCCCTCCTGGTCGAGGCCGAGGCGCACGAAAGCCGAGCCGATGTTCGTGTCCAGGGTGGGGGATACACCGCCCGAGGCGACCTGGCCGACGCGCTCTCCGTTGCGGAAGAGCTCGTGGCCCTGGCGCGGCACGCGCGGTCCGGCCGTGGTGATGCCGACCAGGCGCGCGCCGCGTGTCCGGCCCAGATTTTCGAGCCCCGAGCGGCCCAGGAAGTCGCCCTTCTCGGGCGTGAGCGCCAGCGCGAACTCGACCCCGGCCTCGCGCGGGTTCGACTCCTCGCTCAACTCGTGGCCATACAAGGCCATCCCGGCCTCGAGCCGCAGTACGTCGCGCGCGCCCAGACCGATCGGCCTCAATCCGAGCGCGGCGCCGGCGGTCATGAGTTCGTGCCACACGCGCGCACCCTCACTGGCCGGCAGATAGAGCTCGAAGCCGTCTTCGCCCGTGTAGCCGGTGCGGCTGATGCGCGTCCTCGGGAGTCCTGCCACGGTGCCGAAACCGAAGTGGTAGTACCGGATCGAGGCCAGGTCCACGGCGTGCGTGATGCGCGCCAGGATCTCCTGCGAGCGCGGGCCCTGCAAGGCCAGCATGGCGCTCGTCTCCGTCGTGTCGCGCACCTCGGCCGCGAGGCCGCGCGCGTGCGCGCGGATCCACTCGAGGTCCCGTCCCGTGTTCGATGCGTTCACGACGAGGGTGACGCCCTGCTCGTCGCGGTAGATCAGGAGGTCGTCGAGCGGGTGGCCATCCTCACGGCACAGGAGCGAGTAGCGGATGCTGCCCGTCGGCATCCGCGCGCAGTGGTTGGTGCACACGCGATCGACCAGCGCGACCGCGTCGCGGCCCTGGACCTCGAGGCGCCCCATGTGCGACAGGTCGAACAGTCCAGAGGTCGAGCGCACGGTGCGACCCTCTTCCAGGATCGAGCCGTACTGCAGCGGCATCTGCCAGCCCCCGAACTCGACCATGCGCGCGCCGAGCTGGACGTGGACGGTGTGAAGCGGGGTTTCCTTCATCGCCGGGATGGCGGGCGGGGCGGGACTCTACTGCATGCGAGCCGCATGGCCAACCGGCATCCAGCGCTCCCGCCGTGGCTTCATCGGATCTGCCCGCAGCCAAGGAACTCCGCCCCCCGCGCTCCGCCTGGTCGGGTAGGGCCCGCGTGCTCGCGCAGGAACTTCGCTCCCTGCGAGCGGGGGTGGTGATTCCCTTCAGGCGCGCCGCGAACGGGGTCGATACGGGGCCGTCTTTGCGCATCCCGCAGGCGGCCGGAGCGGCCCTGGAGGGCAGCGTCCAACAGTCCTCATGACTACTACGCTGATCGTTCGCGACGCCACGCTGGCCATCAACGGGGCACCCGAGAAGAGGCGCGCGCCGAGCGAACACTTGCGCTTGCGCATCGCGGAGGTGGCGCACATGGATGCGCACACCACCGAGGAGTGCGTGGAAGTGCTGTCGGCCGTTTCGGCTGGTGAGGGCGCCGACCCAGAGGTGCTCGAGGCACTCGTGGTCGTGGGGCTGGCGCACCCGGACTTGGCCCGGCGCCTGGACCTGCCCACCCTGACGACGGGGCGCAGGCTGGCTGCGCGCTACGAGCGTTCGGCCGCCGTGGACGGTGCCATGGCCATGCTCGAGCTGTTGCAGAAGTACTTCCCGGGCCAAGAGTCGCTCGAGAGCGATCTGTCGCAGCTCATGCGTCGCCAGGGCATGGTCAAGGACCTGGTCGGCCGCTACTTCGAGCGCGCTCGCAACCTGATGCGCGAAGGGCGGCAGGCCGAGGCCGCCGGTTGGCTACGCGAGGTGCTGCAGCTCGATCCTGGGCGCAAGGACGCCGCGCGCCTGCTGCGCGACCTGCGCTTCAAGGGCAAGGGCCGGGAGCCGCGCAAGGCGGGCGGGCTGCGCTTCCTGTTCGTGGTCACGCTCGTCTCTCTGGGCGTCTTTTTTGGCCTCCAGCGAGAGTTCCGGCTGCGCGGGGAGCTGGCCAGCCTGCCGCTCGCGGCTGCGGGCGACCTGAGCGCGCTCAAGCGGCGTCTGGCCGACGTCGAGCAATTCATCGACGAGAGCCCCGTGTGGCATGGCGCCCTGCAGGTCCTGGCCGAGCGCTCGGAGCTGCGCGTCCAGCTGACGGTCCTGCAGGAGCTCGAGCGCGCCGAACGCGAACAAGCGGAGCGTGCCGAGCGCGAGCGCCTCGAGACCGCCGAGTCGTACCGCCAGCGGGGCCTGATGCACGCCCAGTCCGGCGACTTGCTGGGCGCAATGGATGCCTTCCGCGCGGCCCTCCAGCACGGCGGGCCGAGCTGGACGCACCACGCGCAGGTCACGCGCGACCTCTCCGAAATCGCTGCGAGCGCGAAGGGCAATCCATGAACTTCCTGACCCGTCTCTTGTTCTCAGGGCGCGTGCGGCGCGCTCGGCGCGCCTTGGCCGCGGAGCCGACACCGCGCAACTACCTGCTGCTCGCGCAGCTGTACTCCCAGGCCGACCGCGCCCTCGACGCCCAGCGTGTGTGCGTCGAGGGCCTGGCAGCCTTCCCGGAGAACATCCAGCTCTCGCGCTACCACCAGCGCACGAAACGCGCCGAGCGCGAGGTACGGCTGGGCGAACTACGGCGCGAGCTCGCGCTAGCGCCGCGGGCCCAGCTGTGGCGCGAGCTGTGCGAGATCCTGATCGAGTCCGACGAGCTCGCGCGCGCCGAGGAAGAGCTGTCACGCTGGCTGGCGCGCGACCAGAACCCGGAGGCGCGCTACCTCATCGCGCGCGTGGCTCTGGCGCGCTTCTATGCCGACCGCGGGCGCACCCAGGGCCGCGCCGCCCTGACCGCCCTGGACGAGGCCATCCAGCACTTGCCGCGCGACCTGCGGCCCCTGCGCGCCAAGCTCGACTTCATGTGCCGCCTCGGCGCCTGGCAGGAGGCGCGCGATTGCGCGGCGCTCTGTCTGACGGTCGAGCCGGGCACACTCGAGCTCGAGGGTCGCTACCGGACGCTGTCCGCGCGCTGCGAGGGCGCACCCAACTTCGAGCGCGCCTTGCACGAAGTCGAACGCTCGGGGCGCTTGTCTGGTGACGGCAGCGGGGAGGAAGCGCGCGCTTCAGCGGGCAGCGTCCAGTCCCTCCTGCGCGAGCTCGCGGCTCAGCCCGACGTGCAGGCCGTGCTCTACGTTCGCGGCGCCACCGCTCTGGTCCAGGGCCCCAAGGGCGCCACGGCCGAGCGCACGGCCCGCTCGGTCCAATCGATCCTGGGGGGCTCACGCTCCGCGGCGCGCCGCCTCGGGCTGGGGCAGGTGTTCCAAGTCCAGCTCGAGGGCGCCTTCGGCACGCTCTCGATCGCACCCGGCGAGCAAGACGCGGGCGCGATTCTGTGCAGCGGGCCGCTCGGACGCGCACGCGAGGAGGCCCTGCTCGGCATGGCCGGGCTCAACGCCGCAACTGCCGGCGAAGGAGCGCTGCCGTGATTGCCTTCCTCGAATCCCTCTCGCGTCTCCCGGGCGTCGAGTTCGTGCTGCTGATCTCCCACGACGGCGTGCCCATCGCGCACGCCGGTGGCACCAGCGAGTCGGCGCGCGAGGAGAGTCTGGCCGCGCTCGCGGCGGCATGGCTCAGCGACGTGAGTGCCGCCGTTGCGCCGCTCGGCTGGCGCGCGCCCGAGCGCATGTGTCTGCGCGCGGCGCGCGGGACGCTCGTCCTGCGGTATTCGGCGAGCGCCAGCCTGGTCGTGCTGCTCGGCCGCGAGACCGCTCCCGAGGACGTGCGTCTGTCGATGGACGGCACGCTGGCTCGCATCGAGCGCGCCCGCACCGGCCGCGCGCAGGCCGCCGACGCAGCCCATCGGCCCGACCACGGGGTCGCGGCAAGGGCCGAACCCGATGCGGCGATTCCCTACCGCGAAGACACGCTGCCGGTCGAAGAGGGTGTACACCCGGCCGCGCACCCTGAGCACCCCCCGGGAAACTGAATCATGGTCCAGATCAACTTTGCCCAGAAGTCCGTCAACCTGAAGGTCATCTACTACGGACCGGGCATGTCCGGGAAGACGACCAACCTGGAGATCATTCACCAGCGCGCCCCCGAGGGTAACCGCGGCGATCTCACCAGCATCAGCACCGACGGCGACCGCACCCTGTTCTTCGACTACATGCCGCTCGACCTCGGCACCGTAGCCGGGATGCGCACGGCCTTCCAGCTCTACACGGTACCCGGCCAGGTCTACTACAACTCGACGCGCAAGCTCGTGTTGCAGGGCGCCGACGGGATCATCTTCGTAGCCGACTCTTCGGCCTCGATGGTGAACCAGAACCTCGAGTCGCTGCGCAACCTCGAGGAGAACCTGAACGAGTACGGGAAGTCCCTGGCCACGCTTCCGCACGTCATCCAGCTCAACAAGCGCGACCTGCCCGATGCCATGACGGTGGACGAGCTCGGGCGCCTGCTCAACCCGCACAACGCGCCGATGTTCGAGGCCATCGCCAACTCCGGCCAGGGCGTGTTCCCGACGCTGAAGGCCCTGGCGGCGAGCGTGCTCAGGAACATCATGAACGAGAGCGGGCAGAAGAGCGCGCCCTACCCGGCCGCCGCGCCGGCACCGGTTGCGCCCCAGTCACGCCCGCAAGCCGGTGCCCCCGCGCGGCAGCCCGCGGCTTTCCCGCAGCGGACCCAGCCGCAGGCGCCGCTCTCCGGGCACGGCGCGCAACCGGCTTACCCGCAGGTCGGAATGCCGCAGCCCATGGGCGGCGGCGGCTATTTTCCCACGGCGCAGTCCGGGCACCAGCTCGGACAACCCCTTGGGCAGCCGATGCCCACGCCGCTGCCTCAGGG
>JABFRZ010000398.1 GCA_013140785.1 Planctomycetota bacterium
CAGCACGCCCGGCGCCGCGCGCACGACCAGCTTGCCGGCCGCGCCCACGTAGCTGCCGGCGATGACTCCGGCCTCCGCGCGCGAGAGGAGTTCGCCCTTCGGCGGCGGCGTCGCGAGCTGGCGATCGAACAGCAAGCACTCGAGGTTGTCGGCGATCTCTTGTGGGTTCTGATCGTCGCGATTGCACAGGACGGCGACGCACGCGTTCTCGGCGGGGTAGCGTCGGAACTCCGAAACGAACCCGCGCACCGCGCCGCCGTGCGCCTGGCGCAGAGAGCCGTTCACTGCGCGCCCGATCTTCCAGCCCAGGGCGTAGCCGTCCTTCGCGGGCTCGAACAGCGTGCGCGTGTGCGCCTCGTCGAGCAGCGCGTGGGTCGCCAGCGCGCGCTCCCACTTCGCCAGGTCGAGCACGCTGGTGACGATGCCGCCCATGCCGCGGTACTGGTAGCCGTAGTCCTGGTAGGGGTGTTCGAGCGCGGTGCGGTCGCGCCCGTCGCGCGAGGATCCCAGCGCGGCCCGCGTCGCGTCGAGGTCGCTGTCGCCGGTGAAGCCCGTGTCGCTCATTCCGGCCGGCGCGAACAGCTCCTCCTCGAGGTATTGCGTGTAGGAGCGTCCGCTGGCGCGCTCGATCACGCCCGCGAGCAAGGCGTAGCCGCCGTTCCAGTACTCGAACTTCTTGCCCGGAATCGCTTCCGGCCCGGAGCCGAGGTAGTCCACCACGGCCCCTGCGAGATCCTCGCCGCGCCCCTTCGCGTTGCCGCGCGGGATGCCCGAGGTGTGCGTGAGCAGCTGGCGCAGCGTGATCTCGCGCGAGTGCTGCGGCACGCCCGGCAGGTGCACGGCGATCGAGTCGTCGAGCGTGAGCTTCCCCTGCTGCGCGAGCTTCACCACCGCAGCCGCCGTGAACGACTTCGTGATCGAGCCGAGCTCGAACAGCGTGCCGGCCTCGTTCGCTCGATCCGCCTGGAAGTCGGCGAAGCCGTAGCCGCCGGCGAGCAGCACTTCTCCGTCCCGCGCGACCAGCACCGAGCCCGACCAGCCGCTCGCGGCGTAGCGCAGCAGCAACTCGTCAAGGGGCTTCGCGCCCGCGTCCACTTCCTGGGGCGGGAGCGCGGGCAGGGCGAGCAGGCAGACGGCGAGCAGGGAGCCCATCGAGGGCGGCGAGTCTAGCCGTTCGGCGTTCGATCCGGACGCCAGCGGCACTCGTTTCTCGGGCTATGCTCCTCGCCTTCAGGCGCCAGGCCGCACCGGCCGCGCACCCAACCCGGCATCCCCCCCAATGATCTCCGCGCGCACCCTCGTCCAGCGATCCTTCTCCGTCCTCTTCCTCGCGTCTGCTTCGGTCGGCTTCTCCGCTGGGTCGAGTGCGCGCGCCGCCGCCGCGCCTGCGCCGATCAACGAAGCCCTCGAGCAGGCCATGGGTCAGCTACAGCAGTCGATGAAGGCGCTCGGCAAGGGCATCAACGCGGAGACGCAGGCCGCCGCGCTCGAGGAGCTCGCCAAGATCGAAGCCGCGATCCTCACGGCCAAGACCCAGACGCCCGACACGGCCGCCACGGTGGACGAGAAGAAGCGCGCCGATTTCGTGGCCGAGTTCCGCACGACCCTGCTCGAGGCCCTCAAGCTCGCCTGCGACGCCGAGATCGCGGTCGTGAACGGCAAGTACAAGGAAGCCGAGGGCATCCTGCGCGGCAAGCTGAGCACGCTGAAGTCCGCCAGCCACGACAAGTTCAAGGGCGAGGACTGAGTTCGAGTCGAGCTCCCCAACTCACGGCTTCCAGCGCACGCGCCGCGCAAGGCCCAGCAAGGCGTCCTCGAACTCTCTGCGCATGCGTTTCAGCTCGGTCTCACCCTCCACGCTGGGCCCGCGCAGCACGGCCAGGTCCTGGGCGCGACCGGCGCGGACGCTCCGCGACCAACTCTTCTTCGAGACCCACTGGAGCGTTCCGTCCTTGCCCGGCTCGCGGTGCACGAGATCGAAGGCGAGCTTGGCGGGCTTCTCGAGCACGAAGGCGAGACGCACCGAGGCTGGCGAGCGCCCTTCGTCGCGCAGGCGGCGGATGAAATTCTCGAAGCTGTCGGCGAGCAGGGCCAGGCTCGCGCGCGCCTCCTCTTCGCGCTTCAGGAGCGCACCGAGCCGAGCCATGTCGTTCAGCGGCGCGAGATCTCCCCCTTGGATCTCGTGCGGTGGAGCCGCCCCGGCCACGGGGAAGGGCTCCACGCGCAGGGTCTTGACCTTCCAGTCGGCCAGACGAATCGAGGCCGACGGACGGCAGCTCCAGGCGCACGGCCGGTTCGTGTCGGGGAGTTCGAGCTCGGCCTTCGCCTCCCAGTTCTGGTCGGAGATCTTCTGCCACAGCCTGCGGAGGCTACTGAGACGGCCGGTCCAGAAGCCCGAGAAGAAGGAGGCCACGGCGCCGAGGCTCGCGGCGAGGACGCTCAGCCATGGGGTACCCAAACTCGTGGCTTCGACGGTAACTGCCTCCGAGAGCACGAGCCTCGTCGGGTCGTCGGAAAAGGACAGGGCCACGCCGTGCGAACCCGCCTTCGCATCGACCCTCACGCTGACCTCGAGCTCGATCAGGTCGGCGCTCACGAAGCGCGTGGACTGGACGTCGATGTCGGGCGGATCGAACGCGACCTTCGCGCCGGCGGAGAAGTCCTCGCCGACCAGGAACACGGTCGCGTGCTCGCCGACCTCCAGAGTCCGCGGAGCCACCGATACGAGCCTCGGCGCGCGAAGCGCCTGAAGCGCCTGAATGGAGACGTCGTCGAGGACCGCGTACGCGCCCTCGAAGGTGATCGTGGAGCCTTGCGTGGGTCGGCCCTCGACGGCGAAGGATGCCTCGGCGCCCGCGGCTGAACGCGCGGACACGTGGTGGGCGCCGTGCTCGACACGCAGGACGAACTCGTCCTTCGAGGCCGGATCGAAGGGCTGCTTCTCCAACACGGTGTCGCCGAGCGACAGCGAGATCGAGGGTCTCTCGATGCGCAGGAGGAAGGGTGCTTCCCGGCCTCCATAGCGAACGAGGGCCTGCTTCGAAGCACGGAGCGTGAAGCGCAGCTCGAAGTCCTGCCACGCAGAGGGGGCTTCGGCGCTGCCCTGCCGCAGCATCAGGACGCCGTCATTGACTTGCGCACCGGGACCGAGATTCCACCCAGGAGGCGCCGACGAGAAGTCCGTACGGACGTCCTGCTGCGGAAGAGCGACGAGCCCGAGGACGACAGGCGCGAGGCTCGCGACGGTTTGCAGGTTCCAGGATTCGGGATGCATCGCTCGACTCCGATTCGGGAAGGAGTGGGACAAAAGGGGGGAACGAGATGCGCTCCGGATGGCCGCCATCGAACTTCGCCGATCTCGACGCGGGGGCTCGGTCCCCGCCCGGAAGAGTGAACGCGGCCTCGTAGGTTGGCCGACCAGACGAACCTCCTCGAGATCGGCGGACACGCCCGCTCGGGACGGGCTTCCTCGGTAGGATGGAGCCCACCGGGCATTGGGCGCGGTGTGGGAACCGCGAGGTCAATCATGCTCGCCTCGATGTTGCGCTGGATGGCCCTCCTCACCTTCGCCTCGGGTTCCGCTGTCGCCACGGCCGCAAGGTCGGTGATGCTCCGTTCGCACATACGCGGGATTGCTCTCGTCGTCCCTCTCTCGGGTCTCTGCTCCGTCTCGGCTGCGCAGGGGAACGTCCTGGTCGTGGGCCCCAATGGATTCAGCCAGATCCAGGCGGCCGTGCAGGCCGCCCAGGACGGCGACACGATCCTGGTGCGCGTTCCCCCCAACGGCGGTCCGACGTACGACGCGGTCGACGTCGCGGGGAAGGCGCTGACGATCGCAGCCGAACCGAGCACGCGCCAGGCCAAGGTGAGCAGCGTGTCCGTGCACGACCTTCCGGCCGGGAAGACCGTGGTGCTCTCCGGTGTCAATGCCTTGGGGGGCAGCCCGGCCGCGCCCTCGATCTGGCTCCGGAGCAACGCGGGCAGTGTGCGCCTCGTGTCGTGCAACTCGCGCGGCGCGCCCGCCCCCTTTTTCAGTGTGTTGCTTGCGACACCCGCGATGACGATCTCGTCCTCGAGCGGGTCCGCGGCCTTCGCTTCGTGCGGGCTCGTCGGTGGTCTGGGAGACCGCCCCACCACGGATCCCCGCAACCCGGGCGCCAGGGGACTCGAGATGCAGGACTCGATCGCGGCGGCGTTCGACTCCAGCATCATGGGAGGCCAGGGCGATTCCTGCTCCTTCGCCATCGGCGTCGCCAGCCTGGGTGGCGACGGCGTCTTCGTCGGTCATAGCGCGCTTCCGGGGCGTCTCCTGCTCTCGAATTCGTCCGTCCAGGGTGGCCCGGGGGGCGAGGCCGGGTGCTTCCCGCCCCTCTACTGCGTCAGCGGCAACGGCGGCACCGGCCTGAGATTGGGCAGCGGAGCGGCGGTCACGCTGCAGACGACGACACCCGTCGGTGGGCCACCTGGACCGCAGGAGGCCCCGGGCTGCGGAAGCACCGGCGCCGTGGGCCCGGCCGTCGCCAACCAAGGAAGCCTGCAAGTCCGCCCGACGCCGGCCATCGCGCTCAGGTCGCCCACGGTCGCGGGCGAGGGCCAGACGATCCCGCTCACGTTCACGGGGACTCCGGGCGATCAGGTGTTCCTGCTCGCGGGTGCGCAGACGATGTTCCGCGAGCTCGCGGCGGGGGTGCTGCTCGTACAGCCCGGGCCGACGGCGTTCCCGCAGCGGGGGCCGCTCGGGATCCTCGGCACGAGCGGAACGCTCACGCTCGCCTATCCGTTGCCGCGGCTCCCGGCTGGCATCGGCGCGGCGAACCTCTGGCTCCAGGCGTTCGCCACCCACGCAGACGGGAAGCGCACGATGGGGAGCTTCTCCGTCGTCACGATGCTCGACTCCGGCTTCTGACGATCCGGAGTACCATGGGCGCCCACTGCGCATTGGGCGCTGTGCTCGAGCCGGGGGGTTGCCGATGCTCTGGTCGCGCTTTTCTGTCGTCACCGTGCTCGACTCGATCTACTGACGGTGGCCACTCACCCGAACCGCGACCATGCACAAGCCCCTTCCGCGCCTGACCCAGCCGCTCGTCCGCGACCGCCTGCCCTCGGGTGAGCGCGGGCCGCAGCGCGCCGCGAGCTGGGACGAGGCGCTCGAGCGCGCCGCCGCAGGCTTGAGAGCGAGCAAGGAGCGCCACGGGCCGAGCTCGGTGGGCGTCTTCTCGTGCTCGAAGGCGACCAACGAGGTGAACTATCTGGCGCAGAAGTTCATCCGCCTCGCCATCGGCAGCAACAACATCGACTCCTGCAATCGGACCTGACACGCGCCCAGCGTCGTCGGTCTGGCGACGGTCTTCGGTGCGGGCGGCGGGACGAGCTCCTACAAGGAAGCGGAGGAGACCGACGTGCTCTTCCTGTGGGGCTCGAACGCGCGCGAGACGCACCCGATCTTCTTCCACCACGTGTTGAAGGGCCTGCGGCGCGGCGCGCGCCTCTACACGGTCGATCCGCGGCGCACGAGCTCGGCCGAGTGGGCGGATCTGTGGCTCGGGCTCGAGGTCGGGAGCGACATCGCGCTGTCGAACGGCATCGCCCACGTGATCCTGCGCGAGGGGCTCGAGAACCGGCGCTTCATCGAGCGCGCGACCGCGGGCTTCGATGCGTACCGCAGTCACGTGCTCGCCCACTACCCGCTCGAGCGCGTCGCGCGCGACACGGGCATCCCCGCGGCCTCGATCGAGCGCGTGGCCCGCGACTACGCGCGCGCCGACCGCGCCATGATCTGCTGGACGCTCGGCATCACCGAGCACCACAACGCGGTGGACAACGTGCTCGCGCTGATCAATCTGGCGCTCTTGACCGGCCACGTAGGCAAGTGGGGTTCGGGCCTCAATCCGCTGCGCGGCCAGAACAACGTGCAGGGCGGCGGCGACATGGGCGCGCTGCCGCACAAGCTGACCGGCTTCCAGGACGTCGAGGACGACGCGCTGCGCGGCAAGTTCGAGCGCCTGTGGGGCGCGAAGATCCCGCCCAAGAAGGGCTGGCACCTGACCGAGATGTTCGAGGCCATGGAGCGCGGCGAATTGCGCGCGCTGTACGTGATCGGCGAGAACCCGGCCCAGTCCGAGGCCGACTCGACCCACGCGCTGCACCTGCTCGACGGGCTCGACACGCTGATCGTGCAGGACCTGTTCCTCACGAAGACCGCGCAGATGGCCGACGTCGTGTTCCCGGCCACCGCCGGCTTCGCCGAGTCCGAGGGCACGGTCACGAACAGCGAGCGGCGCGTGCAGCGCGTGCGCCGCGCCGTCGCGCCGCCCGCGGGCG
>JABFRZ010000500.1 GCA_013140785.1 Planctomycetota bacterium
CGCATCGAGTGGCCGCGCCGCGTTCGCCGCGCAGCCACTCGATGCGTGCGCGCGCCAGCAAGATGCGCGGGTCGATGCCGTCCTGGTTCACGCTCACGGCCTCGACCCTGGAGAAGTCGCCCAGGCGCGCGCGCATCTCGGCCGCCTTGGCGAAGAGCAACGGCGCGTAGCGGCGTTTCTGGGCGCCGGTCATGCTCTCGGCGGTGCTCTCGAGCGTCTCGATCGAGGCACGCGCGTGGCCGCGCTCGAAGTACAGCAATCCGAGCATGCCGCGCACGGTGGTCGAGCCCTCGCGGTCGTTCAGGCGTTCACGGATCTCCATGGCGGAGACCAGCAGGGGCTCGGCTTCGACCAGCTCGCCCATCTCACGCAAGAGACCGCCCAGGTTGGTGCGCGCGTGTGCCAGCCCGGCCACGAGTCCGGCCTGGTCGCACAGTTCCGCGGCGCGCTCGAGCTCGGCGCGCGCGTGTTCGAGCGAGCCAGAGCCGCGCTCGAGGATGGCCTGGTTGATGTGCAGTGCAGCCTGCAGCGACACGTCCGCGGCCCCCGCGGCCTCGCCCACCAGGCGCTTCAGCGTGGCCCGCGCTTCGTCCACGCGCCCGAGGCGATACGCGCTCATGGCGCCGAGCGACTCGAGGTAGATGCGCTTCCTCGCCTCGAGCTCGCCCGCACGTTCGAGCGCGGCCGGCGCGAAGCGCTCCAGCGCGGCGCAGGTTTCCTCGTCCTTGGCGAGCGTGTGCAGGAGCTGGATGCGGCCGATGGAGGCCTCGACGCGCGCGGCCGGGTCGAGCTCGGCGGCGCGCTCGTAGTGTTTGAAGGACTGCTCGGTCTCGTGGCGTAGGCGCGCGACTTCGGCCCGGACCAGTTCGACCCAGGCCACGAGGTGCGGGTCGGAGCTGGCCGCCAAGCCTTCGACTTCGCGCAGCGCGGGCTCGGTCTGGCCGATCGAGCACCAGGCGCGCGCGCGTTCGATGACCAACTCGGGCGCCGTGCGCGCGAGGTCCACGCCGAGGAGTGCAGAGGCCCGTCGCGTGTGGTCGAGCAGCTCGAGCGCGGCCTCGGCTCGCCCGCGCTCGCGCAACGTGGTCAGCCCGCGCACCAAGAGGCCCGCGGTGCTCGCGAGCGGCAGTGCGCAGAAGCGGTGCATGGCCACGCGCGCGGCGTCGCGCTCACGGTTTTCACCCGCGGGGCGTTGCTCGATCCGGCGCGCGCGGCGTTCGTGCGCGGCGCGCAACGCATCCACCCCGAGCGCGGGCTGGCCGAGCGCGCGCAGGAGCCGCGTCTCGCCGGCGCGCTCGGCGCCCTCGATCCAACCGTTGCGGCGCAGGCGCAGGCAGGCGGCACCGAAGGCGCGCGGCTCCAACCCGGAGAGCAGCGCGAGCTCCTGCGAGCTCGAGCGCCCGCCCGAGACTTGCAAGGCGCACAGGACTTCGAGCTCGGGTCGCGTCAGCAGCGCAAGCTCGTCGGCCGAAGCCTCGTGTACGGCCAAGGCCGCCGGGTCGGGCAGCTCGCCCGGGCGCAGCCGGAACCCCTGGTCCTGTGCAAACAGCCAGCCGCTGCGCTGCGCGGCCGCGAGGATGTCGTCCAGGCGCGTCGCCGAGCCCTGGGCCGCGGCCGCGAGGCGCGCTGCGAATGCGCTGCGGCGCAGGGAACTCTCGGCCGCCAGCGGCCGTTCGAGGAAGCGCGCGACCGACTCCTCGGTGACCGGCGTCAGCTCGCGCACCTGGAAGGCGGGCGAGAAGGGTGGCTCCGGCGCGACCACGAACAGCTTGGGCCCGCTCGACGAGCCCTTGCGGTGCGCGAGCGCGCAGGCGCGCTCGAGGCTCTCGAGCGCGCGCTGATGCCACGCATCCAGCTCGGTCACCAGGACCGCGATCCGCTCGACGCCCGCCTGCACCATCGAGGCCGACCACTGGTCGAGGGCTACGCCGTGCTCGACCGAGGCGAGCTCGGCGGTCAAGTCCACTCCGCGCAGCGCCTTGCCGCGCAGCGCGGCGAACAGGCGCAGGTGCTCCCAGAAGGCTCGCGGCTCCTCGCCGCTGGGCACGCGCACCCACAGCGGACCCTCCTGCGCCTCGACCGCCTCCATCCAGGTAGTGATCCACGCATCACGTCCGAAGGCGACCGGCCAGCGCAGCTCCTCGACCAGCTCGCGCGGGTCGAGCGCCACGCCCAGTCGCTCCGCGAGCAACCGGCCGACGGCGGCGGCCGAGCGCGGCCGGCGATTCGGATCCCGCGCGGTCAGCGACACGATCAGGTCGCGCGACCACACCGGCAGGTCTTCCGGGTCGCTGCCGGCCGCGTCCAGGTAGGAGCGTTCGGGGAAGAGCGCGTAGAACTCGCGCGCGCTGCGGCGGATTCCGACCAGCAGGCGGTGGAGGAGTGCCCCGAGCGCGAAGAGGTCGGCGGCGGGGGTGACCTCCATCCCGAGCAGGACCTCCGGAGCGATCGCGAATAGGGTCCCGCTGACGCCGTCGTCCGCGGCGGGCTTGGCGCCCTTCTGGCTGGAGAGGCCGAAGTCGCACAGCACCGGACGGCCGTCGGGAGTGACGATGACGTTCTCGGGCTTCAGGTCGGCGTGGACGAAGCCGGCTCGGTGCAGGTGATCCAGGGCCGGGCAGAGGCGTGCAACCAGGGCCCCGATCTCATCGCTCGAGCGGCCTCGCGCCCACGTGGCCAGGTCCTCGCCATCCACCCAGTGCCGCGCCAAGAAGTGTCCGCCTCCCGGCAGCGGCCCGTGGTCGATCAGGGCGCCCACTCCCGGATGGTCCACGGCCGACAGGACGGCCAGCTCGGCCAAGCCCTCCTGGGTCTCGCGCGTGGTATCCAGCCTCAGCACCACGCGCCGGTCGCCCTTGAGGGCCCGCAGCACCCAGACAGAGCCCCTGTTGCCGAGCACGCGATCGAGCGTGTAGCCGGCGGGCAGTAGGAGATTGCTTTCAGCGAGGGGCACGGCTACGTCCAAATACTAGACCATCAATCCAGGAGGGGGACAAAGAATGGGAGTCAAGATCGTGGGATGCGCTTGGCGGAATGTGGTTCGGGATGACCCTTGCCGGGTTCGTGGGTCGGACGGACAGCGCAGGATAGGAGCTTCCAAATAGTTTGGAGGGGGCGAAGAGCCCATCCATGGGGCACCAGGCGTGCCGCCGCTGTTGAGCGAGTCTAGGGCGCGGACCGCGGCGGGCCTCGCTTACGAACGCGCCGCGGAGGCGCGGGGAGCGCGGAGGCGTCCGGAGAGAAACTCGAGAGGGGGCGCCATTCCCCGCCTTCCCTGCTCTTCCTCGGCGAGGCTCCCTGTCCCCGCGCCTCCGCGGTGCGTTTCCAGTTGCGGGCTTCAGCCCGCGCTGAGGGCTGAAGCGATCAGGAAACCCCTTCCCCGTGCGGCCGTGGCCGCGCACCCGCGACTACCATTGCGCCTTCGGTCCACGCTCACCCCCGCCGGTCCCAGGATCTGCCCCATGAGGTCGCACCTCGTTCTCACATCGATCGTCGCTTCGTCGCTCTGTCTCGTTTCCGGCGCCCAGGGATTCTCCCCCGGGAAGTCGTTGCGCCCGCAGCTTCGCCCGCTCGATCAGGTCGCCACGATCGAGGTCGCGCCCTTCGAGCTCGGCGCGCTGCTGAAGGAAGACGAAGACCGACGCGAGCTGGGCTTGCCGCCGCGCTTCGCCCTGCCGATCGAGCGTCACCTGACGCCACAGGATTCGGGCACCTGGGAGAACCTCGACGCGGACACCCTGATCTGGCGCCTGCGCATCCGCTCGGTCGGCACGCTGTCCTGGAACCTCGGCTTCGGCCAGTACCGCATGACTCCGGGCGGGAGCTTGCACCTCTATTCGGCCGACCGCACGCACCTCGTGCAGCCCTTCACGCAGGCCGACAACGAGGCGCACGGTGAGCTGTGGACGCCCGTCGTGCAGACCGACGACCTGGTGGTCGAGGTGGTGGTGCCGGTCGTCGAGCAGGGCGAGCTCTTGCTCGAGCTGACCTGGCTGAACCAGGGCTACCGCGGCTTCCGCTCGAATCCGATCGCGCTGATGTCGGGCTCGTGCAACGTGGATGTGGTGTGCGCCGAGGGCATCCCTTGGCAGCTCGACATCCCCTCGGTGGGCGTGATCTCGACCGGCGGCTCGACCTTCTGCACTGGCTTCCTCGTGAACAACGTGCGCCAGGACCTGAAGCCGTACTTCATGACCGCCAACCACTGCGGCGTCACTTCGGGCAACGCGGCTTCGCTGGTCGTGTACTGGAACTACGAGAACTCGACTTGCCGTCCGCCGGGCAGCCCAGCCAGCGGCGGTGCGGGCGACGGCTCGCTGGCGCAGTTCAACACGGGCTCGTTCTTCCGCGCGGCGAGCTCGCCCTCGGACTTCACGATCGTGGAGCTGGACGACGTCATCAACCCCGTCTTCGACGTCTCCTACGCGGGCTGGGACGCGACCGGCGCGAACGGGACCTCGGCCGTCGCCATCCACCACCCGAACACGGACGAGAAGCGCATCAGCTTCGAGAACCAGCCCACCGTCACCTCGTCCTACCTCGGGACCACGTCGCCGGGCGACGGCACGCACGTGCGCATCGTGGACTGGGACCTCGGCACGACCGAGCCGGGCTCGTCGGGCTCGCCCGTCTTCAACCAGGCGCACCGCGTGCTCGGCCAACTGCACGGCGGCGGCGCGGCCTGCGGCAACAACGATTCGGACTACTACGGGCGCTTCTCGCTGTCCTGGACCGGCGGCGGCACGAACTCGACGCGGCTGCGCAACTGGCTCGACCCGGACAACACGGGCGCGCTGGTGCTCGACACGGTCTCGCTGAACACGCTGTGCTCCGATGCCGGCACGATCAACCTCGAGCGCGCGCGCTATGCCTGCTCGGGCAGCGCCAAGGTCGAGGTGGTGGACTGCGACCTGAACCTGAACGGCTCGGTGGTCGAGACCGTCATGGTCGACGTCTCGTCCAGCTCCGAGCCCGCGGGCGAGAGTCTGCTCCTGACCGAGACCGGTCCGGGGACGGCCCGTTTCAACGCCCAGATCACGCTGGCGGGCACGAACTCGCCCGGCGTGCTCCTGGTCGGAGCCGGCGACACGCTCACGGCGCGCTACGTGGATGCCGACAACGGCGCGGGTGGCTTCAACGTGCAGGTCACCGACACCGCGCTGGTCGATTGCCTGGCTCCGGGCGTGCTCTCGGTCTCCTTCTCGAACGTGACCGCGACCACGGCGCGCCTCAACGTGCTCGCCGACGAGCCGATCCTGGCCGAGGCCCTGTACGGCTTCGCGTGCGGCGCCACGAACCTGTCCGAAGCCGGCGAAGGGTTCGCCACTTCCGCCACGGTGGACCTGACCGGGCTGCAGCCGAACACGGCCTACTACGTGAAGGTGCTGGCGGCCGACGAGGCCGGCAACCAGACGCTCGATACGAACGGCGGGCTGTGCCACGTGGTCACGACCGACGACGTGCCGAACTTCTTCACCGAGGAGTTCCTGGGCGACGGCGACCTCGACGGCCTGACGCTGACCTTCGTGCCGTCGGCGAACTCGGACGGCTACACCCAGTGTCTGACGCCGGCTCCGGGCTTCCCCACCAACCCGGCCGGTGGCACGAACATCACGCTCACCGACGACGGCTCGTTCCTGCTGAATCTGACGGGGGGCAAGCAGGTCAAGCTGTACGGCACCGCGTTTTCGAGCTTCCACGTCAACGCCAACGGCAACCTGACCTTCGGCGCGGCGGACGGGACCTACACCGAGACCCTGGCGCAGCACTTCACGCTGAAGCGCGTGGCGGCCCAGTTCGACGACCTGAACCCGGGCGCGGGCGGCACGGTCTCGCGCAAGCAGCTCCCCGACCGCGTGGCCGTCACCTGGCAGAACGTGCCCGAGTACCAGACGACCAACCAGAACTCGTTCCAGATCGAGCTGTTCTTCGACGGCCGCATCCGCATCACGCAGCTCGCGGTCGCCTCGGCCGACGCGATCGTGGGGCTCTCGAACGGGGGCGGACAGAGCCAGTTCTTCGTCGAGGTGAACCTCTCGGGAGCACCGGCGTGCACGCGCCTGGAGCAAGGCGCTTCGGGGCCCACGGTCGTCTTCTGAGGGCTCTCGCGTATCAGCGCCAGCCGACGGTTTCGTGAAGAGCGTGAAGTCCGAGCCTTCGGCGACAAGCGGCCCAGGCCGAAGTTCCTCCGCGCTCGGCTTCGCCGGGCTCGGCGTTGCCCTGGGCGCGGCGGGCGCGCTCTCGCTGCGACACCTCGGGGCCGCCGTGCTGCCGGGCTGCGGGCTCGACAGCCCGTGTGCGCGCGCCCTCGGCGGACC
>JABFRZ010000386.1 GCA_013140785.1 Planctomycetota bacterium
CGTGGTCAACATCGAGAAGTACGGCAACAGCTCGGCCGCCACCGTGCCGCTGGCGCTGGACGAGGCCGTGCGCGCCGGGCGCATCGAGAAGGGCAAGCTGGTCGTGCTGGTGGCCTTCGGGGCCGGGCTGACCTGGGGCGGGACCTTGCTGCGATGGTGAGCCCGCTTGCTCGCGGCCAGAGGCTCATCCCGGGCCAGCCAGGCAACTGCCAGTGAACGAGGCCGTGCTGTTTCCCGGGCAGGGTGCCCAGTTTCCCGGCATGGGCAGGGACTGGGTCACGGCCTTCCCGAGCGCCGCGCGCCTGTTCGAACGGGCCGAGCGCGCGCTCGGTTTTTCGCTGCGAGCGGCGTGCTGGGACGAGGGTGAGCGAGTCCATCGCACCGACATCGCGCAGCCCGGCATCCTGACGACGAGCGCGGCGATCGTGGCTGTGCTCGAGGAACGCGGACTCGAGCGGACGCGCAGCGCGCTGACCGCCGGGCTGTCGCTGGGCGAGTACACGGCGCTCTGGTACGCGGGTGTGCTCGAGTTCGAGGACGCGGTGCGCCTGGTGCGTCTGCGCGGCGAGGCCATGCAGGCGGCCAGCGAGCGCACTCCGAGCTCGATGACGAGCCTGATGGGCGCGACGAGCGAGCAGGCCGAGGCCCTGGCCGCGGTGGGGCGTACGCAGGGCATCTGCGCGCTCGCCAACCTGAACGCCCCCGGGCAGATCGTCCTCTCGGGCGAGCTCGCGGCGCTGGACGCGGCCGAGGCCGCCGCGCCGCAGCACGGCGTCAAGCGCGCCGTGCGCCTCAGCGTCGCTGGCGGGTTCCACTCGGAGTGCATGCGCTCGGCCTCCGAGCAGCTGGAGCGCGCGCTGGCGGAGGTCACGCTGCGCGCTCCGCGCATCCCCTTCGTCAGCAACGTGACCGCCAGCCCGCTGCGGGATCCGGACGAGATCAAGCAGGCCCTCGCGCGCCAGGTCTGCGCTCCGGTCCTGTGGGAGCGCTCGATGCGCTACACGCTCGACTCCGGCATCGATGCGGTGCTCGAACCGGGCCCGGGCAACGTCCTGTGTGGCCTGATGCGCCGCATAGCGAAGGATGCCGGGGGCCAGGTCGTGAGCCTGCGCGGGGTCGAGAGACCGGACGATCTCGAGGTTCCGGCGTGAGAGGGTGAGCAAGAATCCCCCGGCATGCCGAGAGCTGGCCGGACGCGTCGTGGCAAGGCGCGGCGACGACGCGTGTTAACGGAGAAACACTAGGGAGGAGCCGCAACGCCGCCACAGCGCGTCCGGATGGCTCGCAGGCGCCGGGGGATTCTTGCTCACCCTCTGAGCTCGGCGCGGTTGCACCCCCCTAGGAGCCTGGCTATAGTCCGCCGGGGATGAGCACCCCTCCGGTCCTGAACTCGGCGAGCGCAAGCTCCTCGGGCGAGCGTTTTCTGGAGGGCAAGGTGGCGCTCGTGACGGGTGCCTCGCGTGGTATCGGCAGGGCCATCGCCGAGCGCCTTGCGCTGCGCGGCGCCAAGCTCGCCTGCGTCGCCACCCACGCGAAAAACTGCGCCGAGACCGTGGACCGCTGCCGCGCGCTGGGCGCGCCCGCCGCCCAGGCCCTGGGGGTGGACGTGTCCAGCACCCAGGCCGTGGCCGAGCTCGTCGAGCAAGTCCAGAAGGAGCTCGGCGAGCCCTACGTGCTGGTCAACAACGCCGGCCTGACGCGCGACCAGCTGCTGCTGCGAATGTCCGAGGAGGACTTCGACCGCGTCATCGCGGTCAACCTCAAGGGCGCCTGGAACTTCACCCGCGCCGCCGCGCGCTCCTTGATGAAGGGCCGCGGGCGGATCGTGAACATCTCCTCGGTGGTGGGCCTGATGGGCAACGCCGGCCAGTCGAACTACGCCGCCAGCAAGGCCGGCCTCCTGGGCCTGACGCGCTCGGTCGCCAAGGAACTCGCTTCGCGCGGGGTGTGCGTGAACGCCATCGCGCCGGGCTTCATCCAGACCGACATGACCGCCAAGTTGGGCGAAGCCGCTGCCCAAGAGTTGGCTTCTTCTATCCCTTTGAAGAGAATCGGTACCCCTGAAGAGATCGCGCTCGCGGTCGACTACCTGGTCGGGCCCGGTGGCGCCTACGTCACCGGTCAGACCCTGGTGGTGGACGGCGGCCTCTGTCTCTGACGGCTCGGGCCCCAAGCCAAAACCTTCCCGATGGACAAGAACACGAAGACAATGACGAACCCTTCGATCGAAGAGCGCGTCAAGCGCATCGTCTGCAACCAGATGGGTACGTCCCCGGACAAGATCACGAACGAGACCTCGTTCGTGAACGACCTCGGGGCCGACTCGCTGGACACCGTCGAACTGGTGATGGAGTTCGAAGACGAGTTCGAGATCTCCATCCCCGACGAGGACGCGGAGAAGATCCAGACCGTCGGCGCGGCCGTCGAGTACATCAAGTCCAAGTCCTGACCCGTCCCGCGCCAGGCCGGGCTGTCGCGCGCGGAGCCCACCCCTAGCGGCGACTTCCAAATCAGAACTGACGCCATGCGCCGAGTCGTGATCACGGGCCTCGGGACGGTCAACGCCCTGGGGGCGGACGTGCCAAGCAGCTGGCGGCGCATGCTAGCCGGAGAGAACGGGGTTCGGCCGATCACGCGCTTTCCGGCCGAGGACCTGCCGGTGCGCTTCGCGGCCGCGGTGGAATGGAACCCCGAGGAGCTCTTCTCCGGGCCCGAGTTCCGCAAGCTGGATCCGTTCACGATGTTCGCACTGCGGGCCACCCAGGAAGCGCTCGCGGATGCCGGGGTCGATCCAACGAACGAGCCCGAGGAGGCGCGCGAGGCGTACGGCGCGATCGTCGGCACGGGCATCGGAGGGATCTCCGGCATCGTCGAGCAGCACATCGAGATGCTCGAGCGCGGTCCACGCCGCGTCTCGCCGCACTTCATCCCCAAGATCATGGCCAACGCGGTCAGCGGCCAGGTCGCGATCCGGCACGGGCTCCTGGGCACGGCCTTCACGACTTCCAGCGCCTGCGCCTCCTCGGGTCACGCCATCGCCATGGCGTTCCAGGCCATTCGCTACGGCGAGATCGATCTGGCCGTGACCGGCGGAGCCGAGTCGGCCACCACGCGTCTCTCGCTGGCCGGTTTCGCGAACATGAAGGCGCTCTCCACGCGCAACGAGTCGCCCGAGACCGCTTCGCGCCCGTTCGACAAGGAGCGCGACGGCTTCGTGATGGGGGAGGGCGCCGGGATCCTGATCTTCGAGGAGTTCGAGCGCGCCAAGAAGCGTGGCGCGCGCATCTACGCCGAGGTCAAGGGCTACGGCTCGACCGACGACGCCCACCACATCACCGCGCCCAAGGAAGACGGGGCCGGCCCCGCGCGCGCCTTCCGCCTGGCGGTGAAGATGGCCGGGATCGACCCCGAGACGGTGAACTACGTCAACGCCCACGGAACCTCGACCTTCTACAACGACGCGATCGAGACACGCGCGCTCAAGCGCTTCTTTGGCGCGCACGCGCACAAGCTCGCGATCTCGTCCACCAAGTCCATGATCGGGCACTTGCTGGGTGCGTCCTCGGCGGTCGAGCTGGTGGCCACCGCGCTTTCGGTCCACGAGGGCCGCGTGCACCCGACGCGCAATCTGAGCACACCCGACCCGGAGTGCGACCTCGACTATGTGCCGGGCGCGGCGCGCGAGCTCGAGATCCAGAACGCGCTCTCGAACTCGCTCGGCTTCGGGGGCCACAACATCTCGATCTGCATCGGCCGTGTCGCCTGATGGCCACGCGCACGGCTCATTTCGGCTGGGCGTCCCGCACAGCGCGGGTTGGGTCCGTGAGTTATGCTTGTGCAGCCGCCCGGTGAAGTCTTGACCCCCTCCCACGAACCCAGGAGTGCCGCCGTGCAACACCAGTTCAAGGAACTGCTCCACGACTACAAGCGCAGCGTCTTCCAGCTCGCGCACCACCAGAAGGACGTGGACCTCATCACGAAGGAGTGCGTCCAGATCACCGAAGACGTGCTCCAGCAGCATTACAAGTTCCACTTCAACAAGCTGCCCGACGCCAACCGCGCCGAGATCATCAACATGATCTCGAACTACGTGCGCGAGGCCGTCCTGCCGCCGGTGGTGCAGAAGATGGCCGAGCGGCACGTGGTCCTGGAACGGCGCGTGGCCGCGCTGGAGAAGCTGCTGGCCGCCAGCCTCGAGCTCCTCTCCCGGCAGGCCCCGCTCGAGGGCGCCCCCAAGTAGCGTGACGCGCCCGTGACGGACCTGCGGCGCCGCCTGCTCGAGGCCGGCCAGGCTCACGCGTGGGAGCGACTGGAGCGACTGGAGCCCGCCGCGCACAAGCGCCTCGAGGACCAACTTGCACGGCTCGACCTGGCGCTGGTCACGCGTCTGGCGCGCCACCTGCGCGCGGACTCGCGCGCCGCGCCGCGGGATTTCGAGCCGCCCGAGCTCTTCCCGCTGCGTCGCGGACCCGCGCTCGAGGGCCGCGCGCGAGCCGCACGTGAGCTCGGCCAGGAGCTGCTGGCCAGCGGTCGCGTGGGTTTCGTGCTGGTCGCGGGTGGCCAGGCTTCGCGCCTCGGGTTCGAAGCGCCCAAGGGCGCTTTCCCGATCGGCCCGGTGAGCGCGCGTCCGCTGTTCGCCCTGCACGCCCAGCGCCTGCGGGCCGCGACGCGGCGCCACGGCGTGCGCACGCCCTGGTACGTCATGACCAGCCCGGCCAACGACGCGGCCACGCGCGCTTTCTTCGCGCAGCACGCCTTCTTCGGGCTCGAGCCCGCGGACGTGTTCTTCTTCGCGCAAGACATGTTGCCGGCCCTCGACGAGCAGGGGCGCATGCTGTTCGCGGGGCGCGACGAGCTGTTCCTGGCGCCGAACGGCCACGGCGGCTGCCTGCTCGGCCTGGCGAGCTCGGGGGCGCTGGACGACATGCGTCGCCGCGGCTTGACCCAGCTGTCCTACTTCCAGGTGGACAACCCGCTCGTGCGTCCGGCCGACCCACTGTTCCTCGGGCTGCACGCAGAGGCGTGCGCCGGGATGTCCTCCAAGGTCGTCACGAAGCGCGACGCGGGGGAGAAGGTCGGGGTCCTGGGCCGCGTGGATGGCGAGCTCGCCTGCATCGAGTACTCCGACCTGCCGGCCGAGCTGCGCGAAGCACGCGCGCCGAGCGGCGAGCTGCGCTTCCGGGCCGGCAACATCGCCGTGCACGCCCTGACGCTCGATTTCGTCGAGCAGGTCACGCGCGGCGAGCTCGAGTTGCCCTGGCACCTCGCCAAGAAGCAGATGCGCGTGGTCGAGGCCGACGGACGCGTGCTCGAACGCACCGGGATCAAGTTCGAGACTTTCGTATTCGACGCGCTGGCGCGCTCGCCGCGCTCGGTGGTGCTGGAGGTCGAGCGCGCCGAGGAGTTCAGCCCGGTCAAGAACAAGAGCGGCGAGGACTCGCCGGCTTCGTGCCGGGCCGACCTGTGCCGCTTGTATGCGCGCTGGGTGCGCGCGGCCGGCTTGCCGCTCCCACCGGCGGACGACGAAGGAATCCACCCGCTCGAGGTGGATCCCTTGTGCGCGGAAACGCAGGATGAGTTTCTCGCGCGAAAAGGCCTGCGCCCCGATGTCCGCCCGACCGGCCACCTCTACTCCTGAGCTCTCGGCCGCGGCGCCAGACGCTGCGCCGCTTCCCTCGTCGCGCTCGCAGACCGTGCTCGCGCACGCCACCGTGGCCGTGCTGATGGGCGGGCGCTCGAGCGAGCGCGAAGTCTCGCTCTCCTCTGGTCACATGGTGCTGGCGGCGCTCGCGACGCCGAGCACGAGCGCAGACCGGCGCGGGCCCGCGCGCGTGATCGGGGTCGAGATCTTGGCCGACGGCCGCTGGCGCGTGGGCAAGCGCAGCCTGCCGCCGGGCGAGGCGCTCAGCGTGCTGGCGGACGTGGACGTGTTCTTCACGGCGCTGCACGGTGGCGAGGGCGAGAACGGCTCGCTGCAGGGCTTCCTGACTTGCTCGGACATGCCCTTCACCGGCAGCGGCGTGATCGCCTCGGCGGTCTCGATGGACAAGGTCTTCGCGCGCGAGCTGGTGCAAGCGCGCGGAGTGCGCGTGGCGCCCGCCGTGGCGCTGTCGCGCGTTCACTGGCCGCGCGCCGGCTGGGAAGACGTCGAGCGCGCGCTGCGCGCCGAGCTGGAACCGCTGGTCGAGCGTGGCTGCGTGGTCAAGCCGCGACGCGGCGGTTCCTCGGTGGGCTGTTCGATCGTGCGCGGCGCGCGGCAGTTCCAGCACGCCGCCGAG
>JABFRZ010000116.1 GCA_013140785.1 Planctomycetota bacterium
CCCGCGCACCCGGGCGAGGTGTTCGCCCTGCGCCACGGCGAGCTCCGGGTTCGAGTCCGTGAGCCGGCGCGGCGCGTGCTCGCCGTGGCGCAGGGCGAACACCTCGCCCGGGTGCGCGGGCGTGTTGCCCACGAAGGCGGCCGACTGGCCGTCGCCGGACAGGCTGAGGCTGGTGAGGATCGGTCCGCCCACGTCGGCCAGGATGCGCGCAGCCTGCGCGCGGCCGCCTTCGAGCTCGAGCTTCTCGAAACGACACCCGAGTCCGACGTGGGTCACGACCAGGAGCGCGTCGGAGCTCTGCCAGGCGAAGTCCACGAAGTCGCCCTCGAAGAGCGGCACGAGCTCGGCCGGCACGATCTTGGCTGCAACGTCGCCGCTCGCGGACGCGAGGCAGACGCGCCCAGGGCTCGGATCGTGCAGGTCGGCAGCCGCGCTCAGCGCCACCGTGGTTCCGTCCGGGCTCCAGCCGATCTCACCCAGCTTGCCAGGGTTCTCGATGCGCGCGAGCACCGCGCCGCTCTCGCCGTCCAGGACCGCCACGCGCTTCCGCATGTACTCGTCGTCCACCAGTGTGGTGGGCGTCCAAGCGAGCAGCAGGCGCTCGTCCACCGGCGACCAGTGCACCTCGCGCGGATGGCCCGCGAACGGGAGCTTGCGCGGCGCTACCGAGGCGTCGAGGGTCGCGATCCAGAGCTCGTTCGGCTCCTGGTCTTCCTCGTAGATCTCCTGCTGGAAGCCCTGCTTCTTCAGCGCTTCACGCGCCTTGCTCTTGGCCGGCGCCGCGATGCAGACCACGCCCTTGCCGTCCGGCGCCAGGTCGAAGGAGTCGATCGCCCCGCCCAGCGCCAGCGCGCGCCGCGCCTCGCCACCTTCCAGCGGGATCAGGTAGAGCGCGGTCTCCTGGTCGCCGCCGCGCTTCGCCAGGAAGGCGAGCTCGCGCCCGTCGCTCGTCCAAGCGACGCCCGAGACGTTCACCTGGCCCGCCACAAAGGCGCGCGAGCGCCCGTCCGCCACGGCAAGCACGTGCAGCTCGGCCCAGGCGCCGCCGTCCTCGTCCACGCCCGCGCGCCGCGGCACGGAGAGCACGTAGGCGACGTGCGCGCCGTCGGGAGCGAGCACGGCCGCGGTCACCGAACGCAACCCGGCCACGAGCTCGGGCGTGAACGTGTCGGAGCGTACCTCGCTCGCGCTCGCGAGCGGCAGAAAGGCCAGGAACAGCGCAGGGATCTGGAGCATGGGGACGTCCTTCTCGCCCCAGCATACGAGCGCGCAGCGCGCACGCCTTCGGCGCGGATAGACTCGGCCGTTCGAAGAGAGGAGCCGTTCATCCGATGCCCCGTCCCGTCTCGGCCGTCTGCGCCTGTCTCGTCGCCCTGGCCTCCCCCGTCCTGGCTCGCGCACGACCAGGCCAGGAGTTCTCCTGCTCGCTGGTGGCCAGCGCCGACCCTTCGCTCGAGGACCGCTGGAGCCACGCGGGTAGCGACCAGTTCCGGGTCCAGCGGACGGAGACGGCCTTTCGCGGACAGCTCTTCACCGTCTACGTCTTCTTCGAGGGCTACGGCACCGGCGAGCAGGGAGAGGTTGACCTCACCTATGACCTCCGCGTCACCCGGCCGAACGGGAAGCCCTACTCGAAGCACGCGGGCCTGACAGGCTGGAATCGTCCCGTCGCCGAACCGGACAACGTCCTGCTCGCGGAGGGGCTCTGCCGGGCGTTCTTCGATCCGAAGGACCCCTTCGGGAGCTACACGGTCGAAGCCGAGGCGCGCGACGGCATCGCCGGCACATCCGTGCGGGCCACGACCGAGATCCAGCTCGCCGAGTACGTCGAAGGCCCGGGCTTCGACGACGTCGATGCCCTGGACTCGTGGCTCCACGGCTACGCCGACGCGCCGGAGCCCGCGCGGGTCGTTCCCGGCCTGTGGCTCGCCTGCGAGAAAGGCACCGCGACCGCCTTCCAGGCCGACGGGTCCTTCCTGGAACTTCTGGAGCTCAACCCCGGCTGTTCAGAGAGCTCTTCGACGGCTTGAAGAAGCGCTCCGCGGCCGAGAGGCGCGGTGTGCTGTGGCTGCTGGCGCACTCCTCGGTCGAGGCCGAGCCCTTCGTCCGGAAGCTCTCCAAGGAGGACAAGGCCGTCTGGAGCGAGCTCTCGGGCTCCGTTCGCGACCCCCTCGAAGACCCGCTGCGCGAGCTCCACGACGTCAACGAGTTGTGGGGCCGCTATGTCGCTTCGCGCCGTCTGGCGCCGCTGCAACGCCTGATCTGGGCGCTGGATGCGGACGGCGGGGTCATCACGACAGAGTCTGTCTGGAACGAGGAGCACCAGGTGGACGTGCCCCTCGCGCGCGTCGTGACCACGGTGGTCGCGAAGAACCTCGCGCAGGGCATCGCCTGGGATCCACTGGCCAGGAGCTACGCAGAAACCCTGGCGCGCAGCGAGGACATCCCGGACGGCGTGCGGAGTCGGCTCGAGGAGCTGCTCGCGGCGCCAGCTCCGAAGTAGCCGACCGAAGAAGTAGCCGGCGAAGTCGGGACCCGCTCCTTCCGGGGCGCCGGATTCCCCGAGGAATTCTGGGCCTCCAGCGGAACCGTACGAGCCTCCGCGGCGTTGCTCGCGGTCGTGCGTCGCCGTGAGAGAGCACGAAATCCACGGGATTTCTCGCTTGACTCTCCCTTGACGACCTCGTGGAGTGCCCGTGGTCAGGACTCTCGTCCTCCAAGAAAACCCTAGAAACAAAGCAAAAAACACCATGGCTAAGAAGAAGGCCAAGGCTGCCAAGGCCGCCCCGCTCAAGACCGTCAAGATCTCCTCAGCTCCGAAGGTCCGCACCAAGAGCGAGATCTACAACGCCATCGCCGGACACACCGGCATCCACCGCAAGCAAGTCGTGGCCGTGTTCCAGGGCCTCGAGGCGCTGCTCACGGCCGACCTCTCGAAGAAGGGCCCCGGCGTCGTCCAGGTCCCCGGCCTGATGAAGGTCATGGTCAAGCGCCTGCCCGCCACCAAGGCGCGCGAAGGCATCAACCCGTTCACGAAGCTGAAGACGATCTTCAAGGCCAAGCCCGCGCGCAACGTCGTCAAGGTGCGTCCGATGCGCGGCCTGAAGAAGATGGTCTAGTCGGATCGCGGCGCCGCGCGCGCTCGACCCGTCGAGCGCGGGGCCTCGGGCCGAGCGCTGCGCGCCCATGTGAGGGGAGTTCTTCCGCGAGGAGGAGCTCCCCTCGCTGTTTTCCGGGGGCGGGCGCGCGCGTGACGCGCGGGTCCGTCGGTTTCACTCGCGCTCGAAGCGCATCGAGAGACGGGTGCTGCCGGAGAAGACCATCGTCTGCGACTGCTCCATCGACTCACCCTCGAAGTCCCCCTCGCTCGACTCGCGCAGGGTGAACTCGTGCTCACCGGACAGCTCGAGGGACAGCGCGTGGCCGTGCTCGAGATCCCACAGGAGCTCGCCCGCGAGCTGATAGGCCGCCTCGATCCGGCTGGTGCCGCGCGCGCCTTCCGGCACTTCGTCCGGCCCCAGTTCGGTATCGGCGTGCGTGCGCACGTCGGCCTCGAGCGCGATCACGGCCACGTTCACGCCGTCCACCTCACGCGTGCCCTGGTAGACGGCCTCGATCGTGCCGGTGTAGTTCGCGCGCAAGAGCGCCTCCTGCTCATCCGTGTCGAGCTCCTCGCCGTCGGTGTCCGCGAGGAGCATGTCGCCGCCCGGATCGAGCACGCTCACGATGGCGCCCGCCTCGACTTGCCAGGACTCGTCCGCGCTCACGGCGCCAGCCGGCAAGAAGCGGCGCAAGTCCATGTCCTCCTCGAGCCGCTCGAGCAGCTCGGCCTCGCCGGCCGCGCCCTCGGCGAAGGCGGCCTCGAACTCCTCGGACTCCGCGTTCCAGGTGAAGACCACGCTCTTGCCCTCGAGGGCGCTGGCGTAGTCGGTGTCGTCGCTCTGCTCGCCCTCCTCCGAGCTGTAGCGCGTCTGTTCCTTGCCGCCGAGCTCGTCGAACGACCGCCGCAGGCGCTCGGGCCGCCCCTCGCCGACGGCCTCGAACATGTCCGTCACGACGAAGTTCTCGCGGCGCTCGATGTGCATCTCGAACTCGCCGAACATGTCGGCCGGCACGTCCTCGCCGTTCATCGTCAGACTCAGCGAGTCGAGCTCCATCGTGTACTCGTTCTCCAGCGTGCGCACGAGCGTTGTCTCGGCGGCGACGCCGAAGGCGATGCGCTCCTCGGCCAAGGGCGCCAGCGCGATCAGGACGGAAGGAACGAGCAGAACGCGGTGGAGAGGCATCGATGCTCCGGAGGCGACAGGGAAGGGCTCGGCTTCCGGCGCGGGCTCTACAGGACCCGAACGCCGGGCACGCGGGCGGAGAAGCTATCTTCGGCCGCCGCGCGAGCGGCACTCCATTCCCGCGCGCTCCTTTTCCCTCTCCCCGCGTCCGTCCCAAGGCCCACCGTGACCCAGCTCCTCTCCTTCCTGCTCCTCCTCGCGACTCCTTCCGGCGAAGCCCCGCAATGGAGCGGCTTCCGCGGCAACAACGGCTGCGGCGTATCGAACGGCGGCGTATCGAGCGACGGAGTGTCGAGCAGCGCGGGCTTGCCCAGCGCCCTCGATCCCGAGGTCAACCTGCAGTGGAAGGTCGAGGTCCCGCCGGGCTACTCGTCACCGGTGATCGCGGGCAAGAACCTGTACCTGACGGGAGCCACGGCGACAGCCGCGGGGCGAACCCTCACGGGCAAGCTCGTCACCCTGTGCCTGGACGCCTTCACCGGCGAGACGCGCTGGCGCCAGGAGCTCGACTTCACGGGCGCACGCCCGGGGCAGAGCTCGGCTGCCGCGCCCACTCCGGTGACCGACGGCGAGGTGCTCGTGGCGCTCTTCCACCACTTCGGTCTGGTGGCTTACGACCCGGCCGGCAGGGAGCTGTGGCGCGTGCCGATCGGTCCCTTCAACATCCCGCACGGGATGTCCACCTCGCCGCTGCTCCACGGCGACCTGGTGGTGCTGCAAGTCGATCAGGACAACGGCGCCTACCTCGTTGCGTTCGACAAGCGCAGCGGAGCGAAGCGCTGGCGCGTCGAGCGCCCCGGCGTGACGCACAGCTACGCCACTCCGGCCATCCACCAACCCGAGAACGGCCCGGCCCAGCTGGTCGTGTCGGGCACCATGCAAGTGGCCGGCTACGCGCTCGTCAACGGCGAGAAGCTGTGGTGGCTGGATGGCTCCGCCTGGCAATCGAAGAGCGTGCCGATCTTCGCGCGCGGGCGCTGCTACCTGAATGCCTTCATGCCCTCGCTGGCCGAGATGGAGTACCCGAGCTTCAGCGGCACCTTCCAGGAGACGCTCGCGCAGGGCGACGCCGATCACGACGGCAAGGTCGCCAAGTCCGAGTACGGGAACGAGCAGCTGCACACGCTCTGGTTCCTGTTCGACCAGGACAAGGACGAGCTCCTGGACGAGAAGGAATGGGGCTTCGCCCTGGCCAGCAACGACGCCAACGGAGGGCTCTTCGCGATCGAGCTCGGCGGCAAGGGCGACGTGACGAAGTCGGGCCTGAAGTGGAAGGTCGACGACCGGCGCGTGCTCTCGGAGGTCACCACTCCCGTGATCGTCGGCGACGCCCTGTTCGTCATCAAGGACGGCGGCATGCTGGCCTCGCTCGATCTCGAGACAGGCAAGACCATCAAGCAGGAGCGCGTGGGCGAGCCCGATACGTTCTTCGCCTCGCCGGTCGCGGGCGACGGCAAGCTCTACCTGGCCGGCCGTTCGGGCGTCCTCACGGTGGTGCGAGCCGCGCCCGAATGGGAAGCGCTCTCGACCCACGTCCTCGACGAAGAAGAAGTGTGGGCGACGCCAGCCCTGGCGGGCAAGGCCGTCTACGTGCGCGGCAAGACGGCCCTGTACTGCTTCGAGGATCCCGAGTAGCTGGGCTCGGCTCAGGCCGCGCGCCGCAGCGCGGGCCGGGCGGACGCGTCCTCGTACGGGAAGCGGTCCTTCCAAGCGTTGATGCGCGACTCGAAGAAGCGCCACGAGAGCTCGGACACGAGCAGCGTGAAGGCCAGATAGGCGCCGCAGCGCACGAGCGGGTGGAAGCTCGCGAGACCGACGCGATCGAGCAAGAGCGCGAAGGCGTGGAACACGTACACACCGTAGCTGACCTTGCCCACGTAGGTGAGCGGCCGCGCACACAGGATGCGCCCGAGCGCTCCGCCGAAGCCGCGCGCTGCGGCCAGCACCAGCCAGGCGAAGAGCGGCCAGCGCGTGTAGAC
>JABFRZ010000631.1 GCA_013140785.1 Planctomycetota bacterium
TGCGGCGGCGCGCTGGCGGTGCGCGGGCACTTCGCGCTGCCGAACCTCGCGCCGACAGCCATGAACGTCGTCTGGATCGCCACTTTGGTGGCGATCGGCGTGGCTTCGGGCTGGGGCCGCGAGCTCGGCGCGACGCAGGAGGAAGTCGTGCAGCGACAGTGGGAGCTCGCGCGCTGGCTCGCGTGGGGGCTGCTCTTCGGTGGGGTCGTGCAGCTCGCGCTGCACGTGCCGCCGCTCGGGCGCTTCGGGCTGCTCGAGGACACGGGCGGCGAGCGCGCCGACGCAGGCCAAGTCCTGCGCGCGACCGGGCCGCTCGTGATCGGCGCGGCGATCTACCAGATCAACGTGATGGTGGACGGGCTGATGGCGAACAGCCTGCTGCGACCGGGCGGATCGAGCGTCATCTACTACGCCAACCGCTTCCAGCAGTTCCCCATGGCGTTGATCTCGACCGCAGCCGTCAACGCGGTGTTTCCGCTCTTGAACGCGCACGGACACCTGGGCGAGCGCGTCAAGGTGCGCCTGCTGCACGACCGCACGCAGCTCGGGATGCTGTTCCTGGCGCTGCCCGCGGCGGCCGGCATGTTCGCGCTGGCGCTGCCGATCTCGAGCGTGTGCTACGAGCACGGCAACTTCGGGCTCGACGGTACGCTGCGCACGGCCGAGGGGCTGCGCTGCCTCGCCTTCGCGCTCGTCCCGGCCGGCGCGGCGGCGCTCGCGAGCCGCGTGTTCGTGGCCATGGGAGACCTGCGCACGCCGGTGCGCATCGCGCTGTGGGTGCTGTTCACGAACATCGCGCTCAACACCCTGCTCGTGGTCGGCTTCGGCTTCGACGTGGCCGGGCTAACGCTTTCCACCGCGCTCGCGGCTGCCATCAACCTGGCGTGGCTCCTGCATGGCATGCGCACCCGGCTCGGCCTGCCGCCCGCCGCGCCCGAGCTGCGCGGGCGCATCTTCAAGATCGCGCTGGCCTCGCTCGCCTGCGCGCTCGTTGCCTGGGGCGCACACCGCGCCACGGCCGCGGCGCTCGGCGCGGTGGAAGCGCGGCACTCGATCCCCGCGCTGTTCGCCGGTCTCGGGGCCGCCGTGGTGACCTTCGCCGTCGCCGCGCGCGCTCTCGCGATCCCCGAGTGGGCGGAGATCGTGCGCCGTCTGCGCTCGCGCTTCGGCCCGAGTCGGTAGACGCAGCCAGGCCGCTGCCTCGTCCCAAGTGCCGCAGGAGCCAGCACCCACAAGCCGTGGTGGTTTTTTTGGTGCCTCGAAGCTTGTGTGCGCGATTCCTTGGGGTGTACCCTCCTCGGACTGCGCTCGCGGCGCCGGCCGGATCCGGAAGGCGTTGCCCGCAAAGTACTTACGTCCGTTGGAGCGTTCATTCCAGCGACCACCCCCTGCCCTCCCAGCCTGCCCAGGAGCCGAACCGCGTGTCCACGACCGAGCTGAAGCACTCCGAGGCGTTCCGGAAGCTAGACCTAGAGACCCGGCCGGGCTCCGATCCGGTCCAGGTCGCCGCCTTGAGACAGCTCGAATCGCTCGAACCCCCCGCGCACCTCGCCGATCCCGACCTGGCGGCCAACGCGTTGGCGGTGCTTGAGCGGCGCTACCTGAAGAAGGACCCCGAGACGGGCGCCGTGGTCGAGACGCCGCGTCAGGCGTTCTGGCGCGTGGCCGCGCACATCGCCAAGGCCGAGCTCCTGTTCGCCGGAGGCACGGCCGAGCGCGCGCTCGCGGTGGCCGAGGAGTTCTACGATCTGATGGCGCGACGCCTGTTCATGCCGAACAGCCCGACGCTCATGAACGCGGGGCGCGAGATGGGGATGCTCTCGGCCTGCTTCGTCCTGCCGGTCGAGGACTCGATCGACGGCATCTTCGATTCGATCAAGGCGACCGCGTTGATCCAGAAGGCGGGCGGCGGCACGGGTTTCTCGTTCTCGCGCCTGCGTCCGAAGGGCGACATCGTGCGCTCGTCCGGCGGCACGACCGAGGGCCCGCTCTCCTTCATCCAGGTCTTCTCGAAGGCGACCGACGCGATCCAGCAGGGGGCGTTCCGGCGCGGAGCCAACATGGGCATCCTGCGGATCGATCACCCCGACATCGTCGAGTTCATCCGCTTCAAGGACGACCTCGGCAAGATCGAGAACTACAACATCTCCGTGGCGGTCACGAACCGCTTCCTGGCCGAGCTCGCGGCCGATCCGGCGACGCTGCACCAGGTCCAGAATCCGCGCACGAAGACCTGGGCCAAGCTCCACAAGAAGAACGCCGAGGGCGAGCCCACGGCCGAGCACTTCACCGTCGGCGAGCTGTGGGACCTCATCATCGAGCACGCCTGGCGCTCGGGCGAGCCGGGGGTGATCTTCATCGACCGCATCAACGAGAAGAACCCGATCAAGAACGTCGGCCTGATCGAGGCCACGAACCCGTGCGGCGAACAGCCGCTGCACCCCTACGACTCCTGCAACCTGGGCTCGATCAATCTGGGCGAGCTCGTGGCCGGAGAGGGCCCGGCCGCCGAATTCGACTGGGACGAGTTCAAGGCCGTGGTGCACACCACCACGCGCTTCCTCGACAACGTGATCGAGGTCAACCGTTATCCGCTGCCGCAGATCGACCAGATGTCGAAGACCACGCGTCGCATCGGTCTCGGCGTGATGGGCTTCGCCGACGCGCTCTACAAGCTCGGGATCGGCTACGACACGCCCGAGGGCTGCCGCTTCGGCGAGGAGGTCATGCGCGTGCTCAACGACGTCTCGCACGACGCCAGCGAAGAGCTGGCGCTCGAGCGCGGCGTCTTCCCGGCCTGGGACGGCTCCGACTGGCAGGCTCGCGGCCGGCGCCTGCGCAACTCCTACACCACCACCATCGCGCCCACCGGCACGATCTCGATCATCGCCGGCTGCTCGGGCGGCATCGAGCCCATGTTCAGCCTGGCCTTCATCCGCCAGGTCATGAAGGACACCAAGGGCCGCCCGACGATCCTGCGCGAGGTCAACCACGTCTTCGAGGCGACCGCGCGTGAGCGGGGCTTCTTCTCGGAGGAGCTGGTGGACGACATCTCGCACAAGGGCACGCTGCAACACCGCCCCGAGGTGCCGCCCGACGTCAAGCGCGTGTTCGTCACCGCGCACGACATCGCGCCGCACTGGCACATGCAGATGCAAGCGGCCTTCCAGAAGCACTGCGACTCCTCGATCTCGAAGACCATCAACTTCTCGCACGAGGCCAAGCCCGCGGACGTGCGCGAGATCTACGACCTGGCGGTGGCGCTCGACGTCAAGGGCGTGACCGTCTACCGCGACGGCTGCCGCGACGTGCAGCCGATGGCGCTCAAGGGCTCGCAGCGCAAGGCCGCTGGAGTCCAGCCTGCGGCCGAAGAGGCCGCGCTGGCCGACACCGCTTTCGTCATGGCCGGGAACGGCGAGCTCCAGCCCATCCGCCTGCCCGAGATCATGCCCTCGTTGCGCATCCGGCAGATGACGCCCTTCGGCAACATGCACGTGAAGGTGGCCGTCGACTTCACGGCCGGCAAGGAGCGCGAGGTCTTCGCGCAACTCGGCAAGGGCGGCGACGTGGCCAACTCCGACCTCGAGGCGATCTGCCGCCTGCTCTCGCTGTGGCTGCGCTCGAACGGCAGCCTCGACACGGCCCTGAAGCAGCTCGAGGGCATCGGCTCCTCGATGACGGTCGCCACCAAGGACGGTCGCATCATGTCGCTGGCCGACGGCCTGGCGCGCGCCCTGCGCCGCTACCTTGGCGCCAAGAAGGAGTTCGGCCTGGAGGCCCTGCTCCTCGGCAAGGTCCCGAGCCAGCAGCTGGCCGACTTCTCCGAGCAGAAGACGGGCGCCGCGCCGAGGACCACCGCCGCCGAGAAGCAGTCCTCGCAGTACAAGCTCAAGTGCCCCGGCTGCAGCGCGAACCTCGCCTTCGAGGAGGGCTGCGTGAAGTGCTACGACTGCGGCTTCAGTCAGTGCTGAGCGCGACCACCCGCAAACCATGAGAGCTGCCGCGCCCGACTTGCCATCGAGGTGCGCTTCGGAGCCACGTCGAGCTGGTTTTTCGGCTGCTGAAGTGGTCTAGAGCTGCCGACCTCCGGCCTCGCGAGGTCGGTGTTCCTAGAAACGCATCAGGAGCAGCGGAGTCGCTCTGCAGATGCGCAACTCGAGCGCCTGCGCGACGAAGAGCCGGCCCAACGCGCTGGGCGGGACGAGTGTGCGCAGGAACGCCCGACCCGATTCGTCGGCCACGTAGGTGTGCTGCCTCAGCGCGGCGGCGAGCACGAACTGGCCGGAACAGGCGCGTTCCAAGCGCAGCTCAGGGCCGTCGTCGATGCCGAGGCGCAGCGCCGCGCCGGGCGTCGCGCCGCTCAACGCGAAGAAGTTCCGCCGGCCCGCGATGCCCGGCACGGGAGGTAGCAGGCGGAAGCCCGCGCGCGGTCCGAAGGCCGCGAAGAGCGGCCCCGACAGTCCGCCCGCGCCGGGAGCGACACTCGTTCCGAGAAGGGTGCCGTTGCGCCCGTCGTAGCGCAGCACTTCGTTGCGGCCCTGGTTGGCGACCAGCAGGTCTCCGTGCTCGTTCCAGCACAGGCCGAGCGGGTTCACGAAGCGCGCGTCCTGCACGAACGTGTCCAGGAAGGCGCCGGTCGCGCCGCTGAAGCGCTGCAAGGACGTGCTGAAGGCGTTGGTGACGTAGAGCTTGCCGTCCGGCCCGAAGGCCAGGTCGTGCGGGCCGTTCAGGTTCGTGGTGACGAAGTCACCGAGGAAGGCGCCGCTCTCTGGATCGTAGCGCTTGATGCGGTTGTTGAGCACGCTGCCGACGAAGAGCTGGCCGTTCGGGCCGAAGGTGAAGCTCGTCGGCCCGCGCAGGTTCCCGCCCGCGGCCGCGACACCGAGGAAGGCGCCGCTCGCGCCGTCGTAGCGCAGCACCTGGTCGGTCGCGCCGCTCGAGACGTAGAGGTGTCCGTCGGGTCCGAAGTTGACCTGCCGCGGCCCGTTGAGTCCGCTGCCCTGCGCGAATACGTCGATGAACGCGCCGCTCGTGCCGTCGTAGCGCAGCACCTGGTCGGTCATGTCGTTGGCCACGTACAGGTGGCCGTCCGGACCGAAGGTCAGGCCCACCGGGTTGTCGAGGCCGCTGCCGCTCGCGAAGACGCCGAGGAAGGCGCCGCTCGTCGCGTCGTAGCGCAAGACCTCGTCGGTGTTGCGGCTGGTGACGTAGAGGGTGTCCTGCGCCGCGATTCGTGGGGCGAAGACGGCGAGGGTGAGGGTGAACGGGACGAGAGCGTGGCGCGGCATGTGATTCGGCTCCTTGAAGCCCGGGATAGCGCAGCGCGCGCGCGCGGTCGCACGTCCAGGGACGAACGGCGGTCCGGCTGGGGCGAAGAGCGCCGGCGTGAACGCGCACTCGCCGGCACAATGGAACCCTGCCCAATGGAGCACCGATGAGTTGGCTCCTCGCGCGCTGGACGCCGCACCTGCTCGTGGCGGGGGTCCTCATTCTTCTCGGCCTCGTCTCGGCCTCGCGCATGTACTTCGGCTACGAGGCGGCCGGCCACGCGATCTCCGTCGCCGACGCGCTCGGCAGCGGGTTGCTCGAGTGGGTGCTGTGGGCGCCGCTGCTCCCCTTCGTACGTAGGCTCGCGGGCGCCTTCGCCTTCGAACCCGGGCGCTTCGCGCGCTCTGCGCTCGCGCACACCGGCGCGGGCCTGGTGGCCTCGTTGGTCGAGATCGTGCTCTTCGGCGCGGCCTCGGCCGCGATCCGCGAGGGGCGCTTCGGGAGCGGCTCGTTCGCGGGCGAGCTCGCCTCGGGCTTCGTCTTCAAGCTGCACACCGGCTTCGTGGCCTATTGGGCCGCGCTGCTCGGCTTCCTGGCCTGGGGCTACGCGGCGCGCTTGCGCGACGAGGCCCTGCGGCGCGCCGAGCTGGATCGTACGCTGGCCGAGGCGCGCCTGGCCGCGCTGCAGTCGCAGCTCGCGCCGCACTTCCTGTTCAACACGCTCAACGCGATCTCGGCCGCGCTACGCGACGATCCCGACGAGGCCGAACGCATGCTGGCGCGCCTTGGCGATCTCCTGCGCGCGGTGCTCGCGCGTCGTGCGGAGCCGCAGCAGACGTTGGAGCAGGAGCTCGCCTTCCTGGCGTCGTACCTGGAGCTGCAGAAGGAGCGCCACGGTGAGCGCCTCACAGTCGAGATGCGTGTCGATCCGCGCGCGCTGCCCGAGCGCGTGCCGTGCTTCCTCTTGCTCCCGCTGGTCGAGAACGCGCTGCAGCAC
>JABFRZ010000385.1 GCA_013140785.1 Planctomycetota bacterium
CGTCTGCCCAACGCACCTGAACGACGAGCGTCGCCAGGGATTGCGCTCGCTCGGGCTCCGAGGGCGCTGGACCCTGCTCGGCCAATTCGCGGAGCGCGAGCGCGGCGATCTCGCTCGGCGTCCGCTCCTCGTAGTAGCGCTGCCAGAGGGCCTCGCGATAGGGCTCGTCGAGCGCGCGCACGGCCTCGAGCACTCTTCGCTGCAAGTCGAGCCCCGCGAGCACCGCGGCCTGCCCCGGGATCGCCTCCGGCTTCGACGCAGCGCGCTCGTGGACCGCGCGTCGTTCCCGCGCGCGGAGCACGTTCAGCGCTAGGCGCCGAGTCGCCGTGACCAGCCACGCGCGCAGGCTCCCGCCCGGCCCCGGACCGCGCTCGAGCGCGCGCAGCTCGACCTCTTGGACCACGTCCTCCGCCAGCCCGTCGTCCCCGAGCAAGCCGCGCGCGAGCCGGCGCAAGAAGCCGCGCTGCGCCAGGAGCTCCTCACCTTCGATCGCACGGTTCATGCAGCCACGAGCCTACGGCTCACGACGACAAGACACCGGCCAACGCCTCCGGGATTCACCCAGGCGAAGTTCCTGGGTCAGGTTCCCTCTCCCTTCCTCTCCGCTCCGCGAGTCTCCGCGCCCTCCACGTCTCCGCGGTGCGTTTTCCGTTGCCACACAGATCGAAGAATCGTCGCGCCAGTCGCTCAGGCCTCGAGCAACCCCGCCGCGGCCTCGACCGCGCGCACGAGCTCGCCCGAAACGACCAGCTGCTCAGCCGCCACCAGGTCGGTGTGCAGGTAGCGGTCCTGCTCCATCGGCGGCACGCGCTTGCGCACGGCGTCCTGCACGGCCTGCGCGCCCTTGCCGGCGCGGAACTCGGGGTGGAAGTCGCGCGCCTGGGCCGCGCACAGGAGCTCGATCGCGAGCACGCGCTCGGTGTTGGTGACGATCGAGCGCGCCTTGCGCGCCGCGGTGACACCCATCGAGACGTGGTCTTCCTGGTTGGCGCTGGTCGGGATCGAATCGACCGAGGCCGGGTGCGCCAGCGACTTGTTCTCGCTCGCCAGCGCCGCGGCCGCGACCTGCGCGATCATGAGCCCCGAGTGCAGGCCGGGCTTGGCCGCCAGGAAGCCCGGCAGGTGCGAGAGGTCGGGGTTGACGAGCTGCTCGGTGCGGCGCTCGGAGATGTTCGCGAGCGTGCACAGGGCCAGCGCCAGGTAATCCATGACCATCGACAGCGGCTGGCCGTGGAACTGGCCCGCGCTCACGACCTCGCCCGTGTCGGGGAAGAGCACGGGATTGTCGGTGACCGAGTTCATCTCGGCCGCGAGCACCTCGCCGACGTGCGCGAGCGCCTGCTTGAAGGCCCCGTGCACCTGTGGCACGCAGCGCAGGGAGTACGGGTCCTGCACGCGGTCGCAGTCCACGTGACTCGCGAGCACCTTCGAGTCCGCCAGGCACTTGCGCACGTTGGCGGCCGCGCGCGCGTGGCCGCTGAGCCCCTTGAGCTCCGCCAGGCGCGCGTCGAACGGCTTGGACGAGCCGAACAGGGCCTCGATCGTGAGCGCCGCGATCGCATCCGCGCCCTTCGAGAGGTTGCGCGCGCGCAGGAACACACCGGCGCCGATCGCGCCGATCACCTCGGTGCCGTTGATCAACGCCAGGCCCTCCTTGGCCGCGAGCTCGAGCGGCTCCTCGTGCACCACGCGCAGCGCCGCGCTCGCGCTCATCTTCTTGCCGCCGACATAGGCCTCGCCGTGGCCCATGTACGCGGCGGCCATGTGCGCGAGCGGCGCCAGGTCCCCGCTCGCCCCGACCGAACCCTGCTGCGGCACGAGCGGCACGAAGCCCTTGTTCAGCAGCCGCGCCAGCGCCAGGGCGAGCTCGACGCGCACGCCCGAGTGCCCGCGCAAGAGCTTGTTGAGCCGCAGCACCTGCACCGCGCGCACCTCCTCGAGCGGCATGGGCTCGCCCATCCCGCAGCAGTGCGACAGCACCAGATTGCGCTGCAGCTTGCCCAGGTCCTCGCGCTCGATGAAGACGTTCTTGAGCTTCCCGAAGCCGGTCGTGAGCCCGTAGATCGGATTCCCGCTCTCGACCGCGCGCTCGACCAACGCGCGCGCCGCCGCCACGCGCTCGAGCGCCGCCGGCGCGAGCTTCACCTTCGGCAAGTCGCCGCGGAAGAGCGGCGCGAGGTCGTCGAGCGTGAGCGAGCAGCCGTCGAGGGTGAGCGTGGTCAAGCGGGGCGGGATTCTACGGGCAAGGGAGTCTCCGTGCTTCTCCGCATCCTCCGCGCCTCCGCGCTGCGTTTCTTCGTCGTCCCCTGCGCGACCTGCCGAAGGAGTCGCTCAGCTCCCGTGCGGATACTCCCGCCCCGCGCGCTTCCACTGCTCCTCGCTCTGGCCGTCGATGCACTCGGGCGGCAGCGCCACCTCGTAGCGCGCCACGTCCTCGATGAGCAGCTCCTCGCCAGGCTTGATCGGCTGCGCGTGCCAGGTGACGGTCACGCGCCACTTGCCAGCGACCAAGTTCGAGACCTCGAGATCCTCGCCCGCGGCGAGGATCTGCTGCGGGCGCGGTGCGCCACCGATCCAGAGCTCGACCGGCAGGCCCTGGTGGCGGCCGGGGAACTCGACCAGCAGAGTGGAGTCGCCCAGGCTGACCTCGCCGAGTTCGAGCACGATCTCGTTGTCATCGGGCTTCACGAAGCGTCCGGCCCACGAGCCGCCGCCCGGGCCGCGCGCCTCGAGGTAGCGCACCGGGCTGGCCTCCGCCCAGGCGGTGAGCACGAAGCGGCCCTGCTTGTCGGTCTTCGTCTCCTGCAGGCCCGGCGGGAGGTTGGGCATCACCGCGGTCTCGAGGAAGTAGCTCGGCTCGCTGAAGTAGTTCAGGGTCGCGCGCACGCGATCGGGCGCCTCGAGCCGCACCGTCGCGCCCAGGACCGGCGCGCCGTCCTGCTGCACGATGCCGGTGAGAGTCGGCGCCGGTTGCAGATCGATCACGACATCGTGCTGGTTCGCGCCCAGGTTGACGGCCTTCACCGGCGCGCACGCGCCCGCGCGAAAGACGTGCAGCCGGACGACCTCGGGCCGCAGGTTCGCGATCGTCACCGGCGTGCCCGGCCAGACCTCGATCGGATTGATGCGGTGCCAGGGGAAGCCCTCGTTCTTGAAAGCCGAGTTCGCGTTGTACTGCGGCCGGTCGGAGAGCACGAAGAGCTGCGCCGGCCCGGGGCCGCCGACATTGCCCTGGATCGCGACGCGCAGCTCGACCGCGGGCTTGAGCGTGAAGGTCATGCGTTCGGCGGAATTGGCCGCTCCGCCCGCGACCCACACGAGCTCCTGGTAGAGCGCGTAGCCCTCGTGCTCGACCTCGCACAAGACCTGTCCGGCCGCGACCGACTGGATGTGGAAGCCACCCTCGGCTCCCGTGAGAACGCGCGTGCCGTCCACCACGACGATAGCGCCCTCGAGGCCCTTGCCGCCCGAGTCCTGCACCTTGCCGGTGACCGAGCCGGGCCGGCCGTAGCCGATGTGCAGCAGCGTCTCTTGTCCGCGCCGCAGGCGCAGCTCGCGGCGCGAGCCGAGGGTGCTGGCTCCGCGCACTTCGACCAGCGAGAGACCCGGATACAGATCCAGCGCGCCGAAGCGGCCGGTCCCGTCGCAGCGCAGCACGCGCCCGGCGTTGGCTCCCGCCAAGAACAGGACCTCGCCCGCGACGCCCTCATCGTCGAAGCCCGTGATGCGGCCCGAGAGCCGCGCGCCGGCGCCCGAGCCGATCGGCGGGACGCCCTCTTCCTTCGGCAGGAAGCGCGCCTCGAGCAGCTCGAGCTCCACCTTGACGGGCCACAGCACGGTGGTCGTTGCCTCGCCGGTCGGCTGGCGCACGAGCGGCGGCGGGATCAGCTCGACCATGGCCTCGGCTGGCGCTGCGCGCGCTTCCGCACGCTCGCTCGGCAGGTTGCGCACACGCGCGGTCTGGCGTCCCGCCCGGCCGAATACGAAGAACGCGCCCACGCCCAGCGGCAGGGCCACGAGCAGGACGAGGAGGAGAGAACGCTTCATCGGCCGCGGCGTCAACGCGGCTCCGTGGGAGCAACGCGCGCGCCGCACTGGGCGCCCGAGGATATCCGCCGGCGGGCCAGCGGTCACCGTCTCGAATCCAGGCGTGCGCGCGCGGCTAGCCGGGCGGCGCCGCGCGGGTCGGCGAACCGAACCCGTCCGGTCCGGAGGCGCTTTCCCAGGTCACGCATTCGCGCTCCAGGCGGACACCAGCAGAAAAGCGCCGCCACTCCGACAGGAGCAGCACGAAGTGCCACTCGTCCACGCGCACGCCGCGCTTCGAGACGCGTCCAGGCGCGGTGTGGGCGAGCGTGAAGCCGTTGCGCTCGAGCACGCGCCGCGAGGCCAGGTTGCCGACGAAGACCCACGCGTAGAGCGCATGTGCACCGAGGTGCCGGAAGGCGAGCTCGGCCGCCAGCGCGATGGCTTCGCGAGCGAGACCGCGGCGCTGGTGCGGCAGCCCGACCCAGTAGCCGATGTCACCCTGAGTGTCGCCGGGAGCGTCGCCCTGCAAGCCGCCGTGCGTGTCGCCCTGCGCGGCGTGGCCCAGGAAGCGCACCGCGAGCGAGCCCGCCAGGGCACCGCTCGCGCGCTCCTCGATCGCGAGCCGCAGGTCCCTCGCTGTCGCGCTCGTGACGAGCCCGTGGGCGTAGTAGTCCTCGAGCTCTTCGGGCGAGGCCGGTCCGTCCCACACCAGCCAGCGCAGGATCTCCTCCTGGCCATGGAGCAGCTCGAAGGCCGGGCGCGCGTCCTCGCGCCGGTGCGCCCGCAAGCGCACGCGCTCACCGACGAGGTCCACCTCGGTCAACCAGCGCCGCGGTGCGCCGCAGGCCGACAGCGTGTCTCCCGGCGGATGGCTCGGGTCGCGAGTCGGGCTTGTCCCCGTCGGCGTGGTCCCACTCATGGCGTGCGCCCGGGCGCGACCGGGGTGCGTTATTCTAGGCGGTTTCGTCGCATCCCCTCGAACCGTTTCCGGCCCCGCTGCCGCGGGCCGCCAGCGAGCGCATGAAGCAGTACTCGATCGTCGAGATCCTCGGTGACGGCATCTCGCCCGAGCTCTCCGAGAGCGTGCACGCGCTCCTCCCCGTCCTACCCTTCTGGATGGACTTCCGCGTGATCGATCTCTCGCTCGCGAGCCGCACGCGCCACAAGCTCGAGATCTACGAGCAGGCCAAGCTGGCCATGACCGAGCACCCGGTGGCGCTCAAGTACCCGACCGCGACCGAGGAGGAAAGCCCCAACAAGCTCCTGCGCGAGTTCTTCAACTTCTCGGTCATCCACCGGCCGGTCTCGACCTTCCCGGGTGTCGAGAACAACTTCAAGCGCACGCTCGACATCGACGTGGTGCGCATCGCCACCGGCGGCACCTATTCCGACCGCGGCATGCGCATCGGCACGGAATCGGCCGTGGCCCTGCGCGTGATCGAGCGCGTGCCCGCGCGCAACGCGGCCCAGTTCGCCTTCCGCCTGGCGAGCGAGCGCGGCACCGCGGTGGTCTCGACCAGCAAGTGGACCATCCAGCGCGCGGCCGACGGCCTGTTCGAGGACCAATGCGACGACATCGCGCGCAACTACCCGGGCATCCCCTACCGGCGCGAGCTGTTCGATTCCCTGCTGGCGGGCGTGATCCTGCACCCCGAGCGCTATCACGTGATCGTGTGCCCGAACGAGTACGGCGATTTTCTCTCGGACATGGCCTGCGGCCTGATCGGCTCGATCGGGCTCGGCGACAGCGCCTCGTACTCGTTCGACGCGAACGGTCGCGTGCGCATGGCCATGTTCGACCCGGCCGGCGGCACGGCGCCCGACATCGCCGGCAAGAACGTGTGCAACCCGAGCGCGGCGCTGCTGGCCTTCGCCTCGCTGCTGCGGCACATCGGCGAAAAGGAGAGCGGGCGCGCGCTGCGCGGGGCGATCCGCGACGCGCTCGCGGCGGGCGAGAAAACGGCCGACATCGGCGGGGCGTTGGGTACGCGCGAGTTCACGGCGGTGGTGGCGAAGCGCGTCGCAAGCGCGCTGGGAACCCTGCGCTAGCCGACCCTTCTCCCGAGCCGAGGACGAGGACAAGGATCTCGTGCCAAGGTTGCTCGGCCCCGCGCGAGCGTGTCCCCTGTGCTCGGTGGCCGCGCTCAATCCTGCTCCCGAGCCCGACGTGGTCGAGCACGACGTGATCGAGCGCGGCGTGATCGAGCGTGGCGTACCGCGGCGCGTGTGGG
>JABFRZ010000622.1 GCA_013140785.1 Planctomycetota bacterium
AGCGCGACGACTGCCCGCTCGTGAAGACCCCGAACGATTCGAGGCCGGCCTGGGTGTCCGTGCCGCTCGGGCGCGCGCTGCGCGGCAGACCGATGTCGCGGCGCGCGAACTTGCCGCTCCAGTGCACCAGGTCGAGCGCGCGGTACGCGCTCTCGCGCGCCACGTGAACGTCCAGGCCGAGGGCCGTGACGCACAAGACGCGTCCGCCGTTGGTCAAGACCTGGCCGCGGTCGCTCTTGGTCCCGGCCTGGAACACGAGCGCGTCCGCGACGAGCCCGGCCTCGGCCAGGCCCTGGATCACGTGACCCTTCTCGTAGTCTCCCGGGTAGCCCTGCGCGGCCGCGACCACGCCCACGCAGGTGCGCTCGTCCCACTCGGGCGGCTGTTCCTTCTCGAGCTCGCCGCGCGCGACCGCGAGCAGGTACGGCACGAGGTCCGAGCGCATGCGCCGCACGATGGCTTGCGTCTCGGGGTCGCCAAAGCGGCAGTTGAACTCGAGCACGCGCGGGCCGGCCTCGGTGATCATCAGCCCCACGTACAGCACGCCGCGGTAGGCGATGCCCTCGACTCGCAGGCCGTGCAGGGCCGGAACGAGCACGCGCAGCTCGATCTGGCGCATCAGCCGCTGCGTCACGAACGAGACGGGCGAGACGATGCCCATGCCGCCCGTGTTCGGCCCGCTGTCGCCGTCACTCACCTGCTTGTAGTCCATGACCGGCTCGAGCAGGCACAGCGTGGCGCCGTCGGTCAGGAGCTGGACGGAAAGCTCGCGCCCGGAGATGAACTCCTCGATCACGATCTCGCGCCCGGCCTCGCCGAGGCGCTTCTCCTCCATCAGCGCGTCCACCACGCTGCAGCCCTCGCGCGCGTCGTCCACCACGAACACGCCCTTGCCGGCGCACAATCCATCGGCCTTGATGACCAGCGGCCAGAGGCTCTGGCTCTCGAGGTACGACTTGGCCGCGCCCGAGCGCTCGAATCGACGCCAGGCGCCGGTCGGGATGCGGTGGCGGTCGAGGAATTCCTTCGCGAACACCTTCGAACCCTCGAGCCGCGCGCCGGCCCGGCCGGGACCGAACACGAGCGTGCCGGCTGCGCGCAGCCGGTCGGCCAGTCCCAAGCTGAGCGGATCCTCGGGCCCCACCACCACCAGGCCGGGCTTCTCTCCCGCGCACAGACGCGCAAGTCCGTCCAGGTCCGTGGCCGGCACGTCCACGCTGCGCGCGACGCTCTGCGTGCCGGCGTTGCCCGGCGCGCACAGGACCTCGCCGACCAGCGGCGAGGCGGCGATCTTCCAGCACAGTGCGTGCTCGCGGCCGCCAGAGCCGATGACCAAGACCTTGAGGGGCGAGCTCATCGGGATGGCACAGCGAGTTGCATCGAGAGCGGGTCGGGAGGCGAGGTTTCCGGGCGCTTGTGCGGATCCACCCGGACCACCTGTGCCGCGCGCAGCCTACCAGATCAGGCGCTTCCCGTGAGCGCGCTTCGGGCCGCCTCGCGGCGCAGGGAGCGCTCGCGGCCAGCGAACGAGTGCGCTACGCTCCTGGGCGACCGGGGAGTACCTCAGCTGGTAGAGGCGCAGCTTTGGGTGCTGCGAGCCGTGGGTTCGAATCCCATCTCCCCGACCTCCCTCCCCACCACACTGCGCCCGTAGCTCAGCTGGACAGAGCATCGGATTTCTAATCCGACGGTCCCAGGTTCGAGTCCTGGCGGGCGCGCCATCGCCGCGGGTTCGGAGTCGCCTTGGCGCGGCGAGCGGAACGCGGCCTGGACTTCCTTCAGCGGGCCGCGGCGGCCGACAGATCGAGGCGCACGCCTTCCTTGGTGCTGCGCAGGTACAGCGCGCCGTCGCTGAAGGCTGGCATCGACCAGCACTTGCCGTCCAGCACGTCGGCGCGCGCGAGCTCGCGGTAGGCGTCCGGCTCGGGCTCGACCAGCACCAGCTCGCCCGCGTCGGAGAGCGCCACCAGGGTGTCCCCCACCAGGATGCAGTTGCCGGGGCCGAAGCCCTCCTTGGCCCAGCGCTCCGCGCCGCTCGCGAGCTCGACGCACTTGAGCGGTCCGCTGCCGTACTCCTTGAAGCTGAACATCCCGTAGAGGTGGCCGTCCCGGACGACCGGCGTGCTCCAGTGGTTGATCAGCTTGTTGGCGGCGCGCCACAGGAGCTCGGGCACGAGCGTGTCGGCTTCCTGCTTGATGCGCCAAGCCGCCGCGCCCACGCCGTAGCCCGCCGAGCAGTAGACGATGTCGCCGCTCACGATGGGCGAGGCCGCGCTCGAGGTGCGATAGGGAAACTCGGTGCGCCACAGCTCGGCGCCGCTCGCGGGATCCACGGAGATCAGCCCCGATTGCACGAAGAAGATCACCTGGCGCCGGCCGAGCAGCGTCGCCGCGATCGGCGTGGCGTGTGTCATCTGCTCGTCGCCGCGCGCCCAGGCGAGCGCGCCCGTCTTGCGCTCGAAGGCCAGCAGCGACTGCTCCGCTCCGCCGCCGGCCACGAACACGAGCTCGCCCTCGACCAGCGGCGAGGCGGCGTTCTGCCAGCGGATCAGGCGCCCGTTGAACTCGGTCACGAGAGCGTGCTTCCAGAGCTCCTTGCCGCTCGCGGCCTCGAAGCAGAAGAGGCCGAGCTGCGCATCCAGCGCGTACACGCGTCCGTCCACGACGCTCGGGGTCGTGCGCGGGCCGTCGCCGCCCTGATTGCCGTCGGCCCCGGCCTCGGCGCCGCCGTCGCATTCGCCGCGTCCGAGGGTCGCGCTCCATAGCTTCTTGCCACTGGCCGCATCGAGCGCGACCAGCACCTCGCCGAGCTCGCCGCCGTCCTTCTCTCCGACCAACGTGTAGGCCACGCCGCCTTGCTCGGTGAAGGAGCTGAAGCCCCCGCCCAGCGCGACCTTCCACGCGCGCGGCGGTCCGGATGACGGGAACTCGCGCAGGGCCACGGTTTCGTGCGAGACCCGGTCGCTGGCGATGCCGTGATACTGCGGCCAGTCGCCGCGCGGGCCGGAGGGAATGGAGGCGAGTAGCGCGAGAAAGGCTGTCGTGTGCATGGATCCAGCTCCGGAGGTCGGGCGCGCGGCGTTCTCAGGACGACGCTCGGCGCAGGCGCTTCAGGCCGCTCAGGGTCGTGAAGGCGGCCAGCGCGAGCAAGAGCCCGGCCGCCAGGGCGTTGGCCAGGGCCGGCACGCTCACCCCCGCGCTGCGCAGGTTCAGGAGCACGATGCAGACGAGCGCCCAGCTCGTCACCACCAGCACGAACAGCATCGGCGCGAACACGAACCAGCTCGGACGCCGCAGGCGTCGCAGCCAGACGCCGACGGCGAACAGTGTCAGGGCCGCGAGCATCTGGTTCGAGGCTCCGAAGACCGTCCAGAACTGCAGGTAGCTCCCGGGTTCGCTGGCGAGCAGGATCAGGGCCGGGGCCAGCATCGTCAGCAGGGTTCCCGCCAGCGCGCCCCCCCTTCCGCGCCAGCCGCACAGCTCCTGCACCAGGTAGCGCCCGAGGCGCGTGCACACGTCGAGCGTGTCGAACACGAAGGTCGAAAACGCCATCGCCCCGAAGGTGACGGCGAAGCGCAGGTTCTCCTCGCCCACGAAGAGCGTCATGAAACGCCCGAGGCCATTGCCGTAGATCGTGCCGGGCGTCAGGCCGGCGAGCTCGGCATCGCTCGCGATCATGAGCGTGGCCAGCGCGATGAAGGCCAGCAGGGCCTCGGCCAGCATCGCGCCATAGCCCACGAAGCGCGCGTGCGACTCGCGCGCGATCTGCTTCGAGGTCGTACCGGAGCACACCAGGCCATGGAAGCCCGAGCACGCGCCGCAGGCGATGGTCACGAACAGGAACGGAAACAGCGAGCCGAGCGCCTTGGGTGCCTCCCAGCCGCGGAAGGCCGGCTGCTGGATCGTGTGGCCGCCGAAGAAGATCCCCGCCAGGCCCGCGACCAGCGCGCTGAAGAGCACGAAGCCCCCGAGGTAGCCGCGCGGCTGCAACAAGAGCCACACTGGCGTCACCGCTGCGAGCACGCAGTACCCGACGATCACGAGGCCCCAGGCGCGCTGGTCGAGCACGAGCCAGTGCGAGTGCAGGGTGGCGAACCAGACCACCGCGAAGGTGCCCGGCACGAACACCACCGTCAGGAGCCAGAGCGGCGCACGGAGAAAGCGCTGCACGAGCCCCATGGCGAGCGCGAGCCCGAGGTACAGGACACTCGCGAGTGCCACCGCTCCACCCGGCCGGAACTCGGGCGCGAGTCGAGCGAGCTCTTCGCCGCCGCTCGCGAAGGAGCCGGCCGTGATGTCGGCGAAGGCCACGATCACGTAGGCCAGCGCGATGAAGATGAAGGCCATCAGCGCGCGCCCGCTCTTGTGCCCGAGCTCGACGCGCGCAATCTCGGCGATCGAGCCGGCGCCGTGACGCAGCGAGGCGAACAGGGCCGAGAAGTCGTGCACCGCGCCGATCAGCACCACCCCGAGGCCGATCCACAAGAGGCACGGCAGCCAGCCGAAATCCCGCGCCGCCAAGATCGGACCGGCGATGGGGCCGGCGGCCGCGATTGCCGCGAGGTGCTGCGCAAAGAGATAGAAACGCGGCGTCGGCACGAAGTCCTGGCCGTCGGCCAGCGCGACCGCGGGCGTGGCGCGCGCGTCGTCCGGCGCGAGGTGCCGCTCGACCCAGCGCCCCCAGAAGTGGTAGCCGGCGACCAGCAGCAGGCCGAAGACGAGCGCGAGGAGCGGCAGCACGCGGGGGGTCCGGGCTAGCGGAAGAAGAGCAGGGTCACGAGCACGAACAGGGGGAGCAAGATCAGGCCCGAGTACGCCATGTACCCGAAGAAGCTCGGCATCTTGACGCCCGCTTCCTCGGCGATGGCCTTGACCATGAAGTTGGGGCCATTGCCGATGTAGGTGTTGGCGCCCATGAACACGGCGCCGCAGGAGATGGCGAGGAGCCGCTGCACGCCGAGGGCGCCGTTCTCGGAGTTTGCCAGGAGATTCCCGAGGTAACGCCCCTCGAGCGGCACGCCTTCGAGACCACACGCGGTCGAAGCGAGGGTCAGATAGGTCGGCGCGTTGTCGAGGAACGAGGAGAGGATCCCCGTGCCCCAGAAGAACTGCCAGGGCTCGCGCATTCCGAAGGCGAGGCCGAGGACTTCGCGCTGCCCCTGGCCCCACGCGTTCAGGATCAGGAGCGCGGGCGTCATGGTCGCGAAGATGCCGGCGAAGAGCACGGCCACCTCGATCACCGGCGACCATGAGAAGCGGTTGCGCTCACGGTTCGAAGCGCGGGTCGTGAACCAGGCGCCCGCCGCCAGCGCGAGCATCGCGCCTTCTTGCGCGCCGAAGGGCCACGGCTCGCCGCCCGTGCCGAGCCCGGCTCCCGCGCAATAGATCGTGGCCACCACGCCGAGCAAGAACAGGAAGTTGAGTCCGCCCTCGATGCGCAGCGGCTCGTGCCGCATGACTTCCTCGAGCTGCGCCCCCGGTCGGGCCAGCTCCTCGGCGTTCAGCACGCGCTGGTCCCACAGGTGGAAGAGCACCAGCAGCGCGCCGTTGACGAGCAGCCACTCCTTCCAGAGCTGCAGCGTCCAGCCAAACGGCACGCCCTTCAGGTAGCCGAGGAAGAGCGGCGGATCTCCGAGCGGGGTCAGGAGACCGCCGCAGTTCGAGACCACGAAGATGAAGAAGACGACCAAGTGGACCTTGCGCTGGCGCGTGGCGTTGGCGCGCAAGAACGGCCGGATCAGGAGCACCGAGGCGCCGGTCGTGCCCACGAAGCTCGCGATCAGGGCACCGAAGGCCAGCATCCCGCTGTTCGCGAGCGGCGTGCCGGCGAGCGAGCCGCCCACGTACACCCCGCCCGTGATCACGAACAAGGCGCCGAGCAGCACGATGAACGAGGCGTACTCCATGCCCGCGTGCGTGAGCTCGAGCTGACCTGCTTGCCCGTGGCCTGCGCTGAGGACCAGCACGACCGGGAGCGCGAAGAGGCCCGCGAGCATGCCCTTGTTGCGATTCTTCTCCCACCAGTGGTTGGCGACGAGCGGGAGCACGGCAATGCACGCCAGCAAGAGCACGAAGGGGAGCACACTCGCCAGCCCGAGCGCCTGGCCCAGGCCATGCGCGGACGGCGGCAGCTCTGAACCCGGTAGGGCGGCGATCATGCTCGTTCGGGCAGGCGCCGGCACCGGAACGGCGCCGGGCGGGCGCAGAGACTCACGCTCGCATTCCTCTCGGTCAAGGGGCCGGGCGGGGTCCAGG
>JABFRZ010000410.1 GCA_013140785.1 Planctomycetota bacterium
CAACTCGAGCCAGGTCTTCGTGTTCCCGTGGCCGCCTCCTTCCTGGAGCGCGGCCGCAGGGCCGGCAAGGAGGAAGAGCGGCACGAGGAACACTCCGGCAAGACGCAGGGATCGCAGGATCTTCATGTGGGTGGGTTGAGGCAGGGGGCTATTTCTTCTTGAGGAACTTCGAGCTGGGGTACTCCAGCTCGAGCTGCTCGAGTCGCTCGCGTTGCCGCTCGCGCCACAGCTTCTTCCTCTCGGGGTTTTGTTCGAGCTCGGACAGGTATTGGAAGCACATCGCGGAGCCATTCAGGGCGCGCTCGTACTCCTCGGTGCTCTCGCCGGGCAGGGGCTTGTACTGCACGACCGTGCGCAAGTAGGCGTACAGGCCCTCCAGGATACGCTCGCTGTCCTTCTTGGTCCGACCCTCGCTCGATTGGATCTGGCCCAGGCCGTTCCAGGCCCCGGACTGGACTCGCGGGCTCTGGCTCTCCGCGATCAGCGCGCGCAAGAGCGGCTCGGCCTCGGCGCCCTTTCCGTCGAGCAACAGGGTGCGTGCTCTGCCGAGCTTGCCTTCCTGGAGCATTTCGGCCGGAGCGCCTGCCAGTCCCTCCAAGGCAGCGAAGCGTTCGCGGGCCTCTGCGTGCTGGCCCTGTCCTTCCATCAGGCGGGCCTCGAGCAACTGGAGCAGGGGCTCCACGCCTTCCGCTCCCTTCGCGTCCGCCGCCAGCTTGTCCAGCGCGGCTCGCGCCGCTGCCACGTCGGGCTTGCCGAGGTGCACGTCGATCAGATTCTCGGCGGCGAGCCGCAGGTAGCGTCCCTTGGGAAAGTCACCCAGGAGCTTGGTGTACGCGGCCAGCGCTTCCTCGCCCCGTCCGATGCGCTGCTGCGCGAAGGCAGAGTAGAAGAGCGCTTGCTGGACGACCATCGGCCGGTTTCCCTCGCTGCCCAAGACGGCTTGGAAAAGTTCCAGAGCGCCCTCGGCATTGTCGGCCGCCAGAGTGGCCAGGCCGTTTCCGAGCTCCTCCGGCGCGTCGAAGTAATCGACCGACTGGACCGAGCCCCAAGGGATGACCTTCTTGCCGCCGCGCTCGGGCTGGATGGAGAGGCCGCTCCAACCCTCTTCGAGGACCTTGCCCGTCTCCGTATTGCCGTCGCGCAGGTAGACCGTGTCGATCTCTTGCGCCGCGGCAGGAGAGGACAGGACGAACAAGAGCGACGCTGCCGAGGCCGACAGTTCGATCCGTGACTTCAGGACTTGCAGTGCTCGCAGCATCGATTTCCGAGTTGGTTTCCGGGCGCCACGGCCAGGGCGGCGGCGCGTCATGACGTCGTCTGCTACTTGAAGACCTTCTTGGACAGCTCCGCTTCCAGCGCCTTGAACTTGTCCTTGAACCCGAACCGCCCCTGGTCGTACTCCGGGTCGGTGTTGCGCTTGAGGCTCTGGATCCCCAGGTCGGCTTGGTCGTAAAGGCCGCGGTCGGACAACAGGCGGAACTGGAAGTACTTGGCCTGCCACCACGGACGAGAGCTGTCGTCGTAGTTGAGGATCATGCGCTCGTAGATGTCCTTGGCGCGATCGAGACGACCCTCGTCCTTGGTCTGGATGCCGACCATGTGGGTCGCGACTCCCCACTCGAGAAAGGCCGGCACCAACTCGGGGCGCGCTTCGATGACCGCGCGATCGAAGCGTCGGGTCGTGTCGCCGGAGACGAAGAGCGAGTTCTGGTCGAAGAGCCGCGCGTAGATCGTCTCGGCCTCGGAGATGCGCCCGAGGATCGCGAGCGTGCGCGCGCGCTCGACCGAGACACGGTAGCTCGGAGCCTGGGCGTCGAGGCGCTCGTAGATGGCGGCGGCCTCCTCCCACAGGTCGGGCGCGGCCACGGTGCCCTGCCAATCCACGAAGGTGGACTGGAACTCGGGCACGCCGTTGAAGAACAGGCCGATCACGTACAGGCGTTGCGCGATCGACGCCACCTCGGTGGGGCGCAGCGAGGCCGTGCCCGCCAGCGCGCCCTTGACCGAGAGCGAGTAGTAATGGCCAGCCTTGCGCCACAGCTCGCCGGCTTTCTTGGACTGGGAGTCTTTGGTGAAGAGGTCCTGGGCGCTCAGGTCCAGGGCGCGCGCGAGCACGCCCGCGGCGCTGGAAACGCCGGTGGTTCCCGGCGAGGCCAGGATGATCGACTCGAACAAGGCCACGGCCTCGTCGAGCTTGCCCTGGGCCTGCAAGGCCGTGATGCGCAGGTCCCAGATGTTGGCGACGACCTCGGGATCGTCGACCTTCTGCTCCAGCCCGGCCAGGAGTTCCTGCACCTTGCCGGGCTTCTCCGTGTCGAGGTAGAGCGAAGCGAGGCCCGTGCGGCATTGGACCAAGAAGGTGGCCAGCCTCTTCTGGACCGCCGTGTCGAGGGTGCTCTCCTGCGCCGCCGCGATGAGCTCCATGGCCGAGCCGTATTGCTTTTCGGCCGCGTCGAAGAGCGGCTGCGCCTCGGCGCGCTTGCCCTGCGCGGCCAGGCTCTTCGCCTGCAGATTGGTCGCCGTCGCGAGGCGGAACTGGGCCTCGACGTAGCTGCCCGAGTCCTTCGGGATCTTGCTGTAGTAGTCGCGCGCTCTCTCGAAGTCGCCCTCGTCCTCGCTCTGCAGGCCCCGGAAGATGCCGGCCGAAGCGGCGCGCGGGTGCTCGGGGTACTTCTTGGCCAGCGTGTCCATGCGCTCTTCGGCGCGCTTCGAGTAGAAGCGCTGGCGCTCACGCTTGGACAGCTCGCGATACGCGTTCACCGCCGCGTACAGGGCTTCGGGCGCGGACTTGCCGCGCGGGTACAGCTCCGCGGCGCAATCGAAGGCGAGCGAGGCCTCCTGGGTGCGTGCCTGGCGCTGGTACACGAAGCCGGTGAGCAGGAACGAGGCCGCGCCGGTGTCGTGCTCGTCGCGCGCGCCGCGGCCGGCTTCGCGCGCCTGACGGCACAGGTCCACGGCGCGCTTGTAGTCGCCGCGTCCCGCGGACGTCTCGGCGATCTTCAGGATCTTGTCGGGGGCCATGCGATCGACCGGCAAGCGCGCGAGGAGCTCGCGGCCCTTGCTGCCGGCCCAGCCCAGCGGGTCGAGGTCGATGAGCGTCTGCGCCGTCGCGCTCGCGCTGGCGATGTCGCCCACCACGATCTCGGCCTCGGCCTTGGCCTTGAGGATCTCCGGACCCGAGTTGGCGAGCAGCGGGTCGGGCGTGTGCTGCAAGTAGTCCACCGCCGCGGCCACGGCCTGGCGCGCGCGGCCGAGGCGCGTGAGCAGCTTCATCAGGTTGTGGGTGGCACCCGAGATGATGTCGCCCTCCTCGGGGCCGACCTGATACACGCCCTTCTCGTCCAGCACGTATTCCTCGCGCAGCGCGAGCGCGTCACGGTAGTCCGTCAGCGCGTCCTCGGTCATCCCGAGGGCCTCGTGGCACAGACCCTGATAGATCATCCCTCGGTAGTTGTGCGGTGACTCCGAGTAGTCGAAGCCGAAGTCCTGGAAGCCCTCCAGCGCCTTCTCCAGCAGCTCCTTCTGCTCGGGCGCGCCCTGCGCGAAGAGCAGCGAGTGCTGGTAGTTCATCTTCGCCAGGTTGAAGAGCGCGACCTCGTGCTGGCGCCGGTTGTAGTCGGTGTCGCCGCCGGCATCCGCGAGCCGCTTGGCGAAGTCCTCGACGCGCTTCTCCAGGTTCTGCTCGCCGCCCTCGAAAAGCTCCTGGCTCTCTTGCGTCAGTTCGGCGCGACGGACCGGATCCTGTTCCTTGGAGACGGCCGCGGTCAGCGCGGTGGAGAGCTCCAGATAGACGCTGGGCAAGTTGGCGCGCACCGCGTCGGCCACCCGCGTGCGCGCGTTCTCCTTGATGAACAGGATTTCCTCGTCGAGGACAGAGCGCAGCGCGCCCTTGCGCTTCACGAGATCCTTTTCGCCGAGGGCCTGTTTGACCCGCAGCTCGAATCCGAGAGCCTTGACCTCGAGCAATTCGCTGGGCGAGGCGTTGTTCGCCTCGATCACGAGGCAAAGGCCCTGCGCCAGATCGACGTAACCCTGCTCGAAGAGCCTGCGGGCGAACTCGGCGTTCTCGTGGCCGAGGACTCCCTTGCCCTGCGCACCCGCGCTCGAGGCAAGGGAGGCGAGCGCAAGGAGGGCTAAGGCGAATCGGTGCATCGGTCGGATGTCTCGCGGCGAAGTCGAGGTGGACCAGGGAGTCCGGGCCGGGCCCCTGCCTAGCGGGCGCCGAAGGCGTTCTCGTAGCGGTAGTAGACCTGGAGCGTCAGGACGTTGATCGCCGTGCTGTACAGCGAGTGCCCGGTGTAGCCGCCCCAGCGATCCGAGTCGAGCCAGCCGCCGCGCGTGCAGACGTCGCGCGCCTTGCTCGCGTTCTGCAGCGGCAAGATCGACTCGATCAGTGCCTTGTTCCAGTTGTCCCAGTACTTGCCGGAACCCTTGCGGGGGCTGTCGGGTCCATCGAACTGGTTGAGCGCCAGCGTGGCGTAGTACCAGTAGTAGTAGTCGATCGACAGCTTGTCCTTGGACACGCTCGGCATGTCCTTCACGAGGTGCTTGGAGGCCAGGTCGAGGAAAGGATCCTCCAGGTCGTGCCGGACGAAGGTGCGCACGAGCATGCCCAGCGCAGACATCGTTCCGGTGTGGTAGGTGAAGTTGTCGCCAGGCCCCCCGATCACTTCGCCCGCGCCATAGGGGCTCAGGTACCCGACCAGGCCTTCCTTGCCTGTCGCGTACTCGGCGTAGGCGAGCGCACCGTTCATCGCCTCCACTGGAACATCCAGGCCCACGAGCTGGGCGGACTTGAGGGCCATCACGACCCACGTCGTGACGGAGATGTCCACCTCTCGCACCAGCGAGCTGTGGGTGGCCTGGTCGATGCCGCCCGCGGCGAGCTTGTCGTCCAGCACTTGTCGCGAGAAATAGCGCCAGCCCCACGGCGCGCCTTCGGGGTTGAGCTTCTGCGCCGCCACCACGAAGTCCACGGCCTTCTGTGCCGGCCGCTTCAGCTCGCGGTTGCGCGAGATGCCGTAGGCCTCGCACACCGCCATGGTGGCCAGGGCCTGGCTGTACATCGCGTAGGGGGCCTCGGGATCCGAGAGGGCCCCGTTCTCCCGCTGCCGGTCGAGCAGCCAGCGCACCCCCTTCTTGACGACCTCACCCGCGGAGTAGCGCTTGCCCATGGCCGTATCGACGATCTCGATCTTCGAGCCGATCGAGATGCCCTGGCCGAGAAAGGCGAGCAGCGCCAGGCCGGTCAGGCCCTCGTTGTAGTGGGGCACGAGCTGGGTCTCCGGGGCGACGCAGGGTGTGTTGCCCTTGCAGTGCGAGGCCAGCGTGTCGATGCCCCAGGACCCGTCCTCGTTCTGGTGGCGCACCAGCCAGCGCAGGCCCTCGAGCACGGCCTCCTCGGTGCCCGTGGTCGCGCCCTTCGGCGGGCGACCCTTCTTCGTGCGCGTGGAGGTCGCCGCGCGGCGCGACGCGAACGCCGACGGATTGCCCGTGCCGTAGTGTCCGCCCGAGCCGACGCCGATCGAGGTGCCGCCCGTGAAGGCCTCCGCGCCGTCGTCCGCACCCGTCGGATCGCCGAGGTCCTGGTACAGGTCCTCCTCGACCTCCTCGGTCGGGACGAAGGTCGTCTCCTCCTCGTAGGTGACGAGCTCGGCCTGGACCTCGTTCTCGGGGATCTTCTTGCGGTCGATCTCCTCGGGCGGCTGGATCACCTCTTGGGCTTCGCGCGAGGCCGAGACTGCGATCTGCGTGGCCGTCTCGTTGGACTTCTGCATCTCGTGATGGATGTACATCACGCTCATCACGGCCGCGATGATCACGTGCAGACCGATGGCGATGAACAGCCACGGAGAGTTCTTGGCCAGCGTGACCAGCCAACGAACGAACTTCAGGTCTTGGGCTGCCATGCGCGAGGCAGGATGGGGTGGGAGGACGAAGCAGCTCGGGAGTGCGGGGGCGGCAAGATATCACGGGACTCCGGGGCCTACCACCGGGCTCGCGGACCCGCGGCTCCATACCGCACCTATTTCGCGCGGTTTCGCACGAACGCGGGTGGATCATGGTCTCGGCGCGCCGCTCTCGGAGGTCGAGTGGAGGAACCGCGCGAGCGCGGCTGCCGATGCGTGCGGCCCCGCCCGCGGCTACTTGGCTCCTGGGCGCGCGCGCGCGGCCGCGCCGAAGACGTTGTCGAAGCGGTAGTAGACCTCCAGCGTCAGGACGTTCAGCGCCGTGTTGTAGAGCGCGCGCCCGC